>NZ_BAAILP010000288.1:0-6387 GCF_054589055.1 Novosphingobium sp. 11B
TTCGACAAGCTCAGGCTGAGCGGGATCGAGGGCAAACAGGCGAAGGAAAACCCAAACCCCGCTCAGGCTGAGCTTGTCGAAGCCCGCCCGCGGCTTTGGGCCATCCTCAATCCCCGATCTTTCCGAACGGCACCAGCTTGCGCGCCAGTTCCGCCGCCGCCTTGCCGTTGTTCGCCCGCAGCGAGGGCAGGACCGAGAGCGCCGCGCGCTTCATCAGGGCATCGAGGGGAGTCGCCGTCTGCCCGGTCGCGGCGGCTTCGGCCCAGCGCCTTGCCTGTGCGATGTCGCTCGGGTCGTTGCGGATCTGCAGCAGCGCGGCGAGGCCGGGGTAGAACGCCCGGTCGCCGCCGAGCGCAACGGCTTTCGCCAGCGCGGTTTCTCCGGCCGAGACCCGCGCGCCCAGCGCCGTGCGGGCCAGGAACCCGCCGAGTTCATCCACCGCGCCGAGGTGCCATCCGGCGATCACGATCTGCGCCTCTGGATCGCGCGGGTTGGCCGCCGCCAGCTTCTGGAACACGTCGAGCGAGGCCCGCACGTCCGAGCGGCTGCGGGTCAGCTTGCCGCGATAGCCGATGGCGATGGCCCGCTGCAGCGTCGCCTCATGATCGTTCGGCCGCGCGGCGAGGATGCGATCCGAAGCGGTGATCGCCTGCGCGACCAGCTTGAGCGCCTGCGGTTTGGTGGCAGTCTGGAAAGCGGCGGTCGTGAGCAGTTCGCGGGGCGTGTCGGCCAATGCCGCAGCCGGAGCCATGGAAACGATTGCACTGAGGGCTAGCAACGAAGTTCGGTACACAGGGTCTCCTGCGAGGCTGGAACTGGGCAAGATGGCCGAGAGCGAGGGCGCCCGCCAGTCCCTATCGTCGCGGCGCGCATCCCGATCGTCCCGTTTTCGGTCTATTGCGCCCAGTTGCGCAAGGCTGGAGCGGTCAGTGTGGCACTGCGCGACCGTTCGTAGCCGGCGCCGATGCGCAGCACTTTGGCATCGTCCCATTTCCCGGCCATGAACGAAATTCCCACAGGCAATCCCTCGACCGTGCCCATCGGCACCGAGAGATGCGGATAGCCTGCGATGGCTGCCAGCGATCCGGCACCGACGTCGACGAAATTGTCGCCGAGCACCGGGTCGATCGGCCAGGCCGGGCTGGTGGTGGGAGCAACTAGGACATCGACGTCGTACTTCCTCAGAAGCGCGTCGATCCCCTCGGTCCCCGCGAGGCGCTGGGCATCGGCGCGGGCCTTGGCGTAGGCGGCGGGATCGGTGGTCGTCAGCGCCTTCTCGAAAGTCTGTTGCCCGTACCAGCGCAGTTCTTCCGCGGCGTGTGCCTTGTTGAAGGCGATCAGCCCGGCAAGGTCGCGCGCGGGTGCCGGGCGGGGCAAGTCGCCTAGGTAGGCGTCGATGCCCACCCGGAACTCGTGCAGCATGATCGTGAATTCGGCCTCACCGAGCCGCTCGTCGGGCTCGAAATCGATCTCCACCACTTGCGCCCCGGCGCGCTTCATGTCGGCGAGCGCGGCATCGAACAGCGCGGTGAGCGCCGACATGTGTCCGGCCTGACGGCGCAGCACGCCTACGCGCACGGCCTTCAGGCTGACCCTGCCCAAACCGACGGTGAAGTCCGGCTTGTGCCGGTCGGCATCGGCGGTGGCCGGATCGGCGGGGTCGCTGCCGGCCATTGCGTTGAGCAGCAGCGCGGCGTCGGCGACGCTTGTGGCCATCGGCCCGGCAGTATCCTGGCTCGAACTGATCGGCACCACGTAGGTGCGGCTGACCAGCCCGACGGTCGGCTTGAATCCGACGAGCCCCATCACCGAGGCGGGGCAGGTGATCGAGCCGTCGGTCTCGGTGCCGATCGCCGCCCACGCCATGCCCGCCGCCACCGCCGCGCCGCTGCCCGAGGACGAGCCGCAGGGGCTGCGGTCGAGCGCGTAAGGGTTCTTCGTTTGCCCGCCCACCGCGCTCCAACCGCTGGAGGAGTGCTCGCCGCGAAAGTTCGCCCATTCGGAGAGGTTGGTCTTGCCCAGGATGACCGCGCCCGCCTTGCGCAGCTTCGCCACCAGCGGTGCGTCGCGTCCCGTGGCGTTGTCCTTCAGGGCGAGGCTGCCCGCGGTCGTGGGCATGTCGCGCGTCTCGATGTTATCCTTGATCAGCACCGCGCGCCCGGCGAGTGGGCCTTTGCCCTTGATGGCCAGCGATTCCGACGGGGCTACGGCGACGACCGCATGGATCGCCGGGCCGCTGTCGTCGATCGCCTCGATCCGCTTGAGGTAGGTTTCGGGCGTCTCCTGCGCGGCGACGGGAACCGGAGACGCGGCGAGAAGGCCGAGGGCGAGGATGAAGGGGCGGTTCACGTAAAAGGCTCCGGCGGGGTGGAGCGCAGCACGATGGCCGAAGCGGCGTCGCGGTTCCAGCGCCCATTGCGGGTTTTTCGATGCGGGCGACCGGGGGGGGCGGGATGACGGCAAGGGGTGGATTGCTGACATTGACCAGCGCGCGTCCCTCGGTCACCCTGCGGCGATGTTTTATGCGGCATTCGCGATCATTCTTGGGCTGATCTTGCTCACTTGGCCACACAAGATAATGTCTTGGATGATGCGCAGGAGAGATAATCGGCTTCGCGAACTGCGGAATGGAACCCCCGAAGAGTTCTTCGAAGAGCGGCGTTCCCTTGAAACATACTCTCTGCGTGTCCCGCTTTTTGCAGTCCGCGTTTTTGGCGGCGCATGGGTGATCTTGGGGATCGCGTCGGCAGTGCGCGGGGGGCATTAACGTCCACCATGGGGCGCTTCCGGAAAATCCGCTTTCCTACATCCGACGCCGTCCCATACCCTGCGCCGCATGCCCCATCCGACCGCCCAAAACCGCACAAGGTTACACCGCAAGGTGACACTTCCCCCTCACAAGGTGACACTTCCCTGCCCAAGGTGACACCTTCTCCCTCTGGACAGTGTAAACCGTGTAAACCTGCGTCACCTTGTGGACCTCGGGTAGCGCCTCCAGCGGCTTCTCCCCCGCCCATTCACGCCTGATAGGTTAACCCCCTTGAACATCGCGCATTGCCACGCGACATAGGCGAGGCAAAATCGCAAAGAGGACTCCCATGCTCGACCTGTTCGGCGCTTCGAACGCCCAAGGAAAGTTCACCACCGATCCCGTGACGGGCGCACTCGTGCCGATGGTCGTCGAGCAGACCAGCCGCGGCGAACGTTCGTTCGACATCTACTCGCGCCTGCTGCGTGAGCGCATCGTGTTCATCACCGGCCAGGTGGAAGACCACATGGCCTCGCTCATCGTCGCGCAGCTGCTGTTCCTGGAATCGGAAAACCCGACCAAGGACATCTCGATGTACATCAACTCGCCGGGCGGCGTGGTGACGGCCGGCATGGCGATCCACGACACCATGCAGTACATCAAGCCGCGCGTCTCGACCGTGTGCATCGGCCAGGCCGCCTCGATGGGCAGCTTCCTGCTCGCCGCAGGGGAACCGGGCATGCGCATTGCGCTGCCGAACGCGCGCATCATGGTCCACCAGCCCTCGGGCGGCGCGCAGGGCATGGCCAGCGACATCGAGATCCAGGCGCGCGAAATCCTGCGCATGCGCCGCCGCCTGAACGATCTCTACGTGAAGTACACCGGCAAGTCGCTCGACGAGATCGAGAAGGCGATGGACCGCGACACGTTCCTCGAAGCTGACGAAGCGCTGGCATTCGGCCTCGTCGACAAGGTCTTCGAGACCCGCCCCGACGGCGACAAGCCGGCGGAAGCGTAACGTCCTGAAGCGGGACCGGCGCCTTCAGTCTCCGTCAAGCATTTGGCGGTAGGATTGCAAAGCCGGTCCCGGGCAGGCTAGAGTGAGCGAGTCGCCTCGGTTGGAGGCTAAAGACGGAAAATGACGAAATTGAGCGGATCTGACGCGAAAAGCACCCTATACTGCAGCTTCTGCGGTAAGTCGCAGCATGAAGTGCGCAAGCTGATCGCGGGCCCAACGGTGTTCATCTGCGATGAATGTGTCGAGCTTTGCAACGACATCATCCGCGAAGAAACCAAGGCGGGCATTGCCGGTCGCAAGGAAGGCGAGATCGTCTCTCCGCGCGACATCTGCGAGATGCTGAACGACTACGTGATCGGCCAGGAACGCGCCAAGCGCGTCCTGTCGGTGGCTGTCCACAATCACTACAAGCGCCTCAAGCACAGCGGCAAGCAGGGCGACGTCGAGCTGTCGAAGTCGAACATCCTGCTGGTCGGGCCGACCGGTTCGGGTAAGACGCTGCTCGCGCAGACGCTCGCGCGCACCTTCGACGTGCCGTTCACGATGGCCGACGCCACCACGCTGACCGAAGCCGGCTACGTGGGCGAAGACGTGGAGAACATCATCCTCAAGCTGCTGCAGGCGTCCGACTATAACGTCGAGAAGGCGCAGCAGGGCATCGTCTACATCGACGAGATCGACAAGATCAGCCGCAAGGCCGAGAACCCGTCGATCACGCGCGACGTTTCCGGCGAGGGTGTGCAGCAGGCGCTGCTCAAGCTGATGGAAGGCACCACCGCCTCGGTTCCGCCGCAGGGTGGCCGCAAGCATCCGCAGCAGGAATTCCTGCAGGTGGACACGACCAACATCCTGTTCATCTGCGGCGGCGCTTTCGCGGGCCTCGACAAGATCATTGCCGACCGCCTGCAGAAGCGTTCGATCGGCTTCGGCGCGCATGTCGCCGATCCAGACAAGCGCCGAGTGGGCGAACTGCTCCAGAAGGCGGAGCCGGAAGATCTCCTCAAGTTCGGCCTGATCCCCGAATTCGTCGGCCGCCTGCCGGTGATCGCGACCCTCAACGACCTCGACATCGAGGCGCTGGTCAAGATCCTCAAGGAACCGAAGAACGCGCTGATCAAGCAGTATGCGCGCCTGTTCGAGCTGGAAGACGTGGAGCTGACCTTCACCGACGACGCGCTCGAAGCGATCGCCAAGAAGGCGATCGAGCGCAAGACCGGCGCGCGCGGCCTGCGTTCGATCGTGGAAGGGCTGCTGCTCGACACCATGTTCGACCTGCCGACCGAGCGCGACATCGCCGAAGTCGTCGTCGACAAGGACGTGGTCGAGGGCCGCAAGGAACCCGTCCGCGTGCTCAAGGGCGACAAGGCGGAAGCTGCGGCCTGACGGCTCCGGTCCCCGCATCGCGAATACCACAAGGCCCGGTCGGTTTGCTGACCGGGCCTTGTGTCGTTGGGGGTCTTTGTGGAGCGGGCGGAGCCAAGTGAAGCGCTATCTCTTCATCTGCAGCCAGAACCGACTGCGCAGCCCGACCGCAGAGCAGGTTTTCGCATGCCGGGGCGATATAGAGGTCGCTTCGGCAGGCACCAACGCCGACGCCGAGGAACCGCTGACCGGAGAACTGGTGACCTGGGCCGACGTCATCGTGGTCATGGAGAAGGCCCATCGCACCAAGCTGCAACGGCGTTTCCGGCGCTCCCTAAACGGGCAGCGCGTCATCTGTCTCGACATTCCGGACGACTTTGCCTTCATGGATCCCGACCTGATACGGCTGCTTGAACGCAAGATGGCGCGCTACCTGCCGACGACTGCCGATCGGACCTAGATCCTCGCGCGGATATCGCCTGGACGGGTGCCCGCTTGCTTGGCAACCCGCGATGGCCGCCCCACTCTGCGGCAAACACATTGGGGAGAGAGCCATGGCCGCACGCGTTCCGGTTTCGCGGGTGATCCACACCATTCACGCCGTCGCCGACATTCATGCCGCCCGTGCACTCTATCAGGATGCGCTGGGCGGGCTGGTCTTTGCAGAGAACTACTTCCCCGCCGAGGACCGCGACGCCGCGCTGCTCTACGTCACCGACCACATGGTCGAACCGATGGCGCCGCGCCGCGCGGACGACCTCACCAAGCCGTTCGCCCGCCAGTTCGCCCGGATCGGGCAGGCCTTCCACTCGTTCGAGATCAAGGTGGCGGACGGCAAGTCAGCCAGCGCCGCCTTCCGCGAGGCCGGTTGCACCGTCGCCGCCGACTACGGCGTGTTCTTCTTCGTGAAGCCCGAATCGACCGGCGGCGTCCTGCTGGAAGTCTGCGAACTGCCGATGCCCAACGATCCGTGGGAGCGGGGCAACTGGGACCCGGCGGTCGGGGCAGGGCATCACTGTACGGTGACCGGACTGGATCACATCGGCTGCGTCACCGCCGATATCGAGACGGCGCTGCGCTTCTTCACGGAGGTCGTCGACGGCGAAGTGCTGGAGGACGCCCGGACTGAACTACCCCAACCCGCGCGCCGGGTCCTGCTGCAAGTGGGCGACACGCGGGTCGCCTTCGTGCAGCAGGACGATCCTGCCGGTGGCCCGCTCGGTGCGTTCCTGCAAAGTACACAGAACGGCATCTATGC
>NZ_BAAILP010000288.1:6494-8220 GCF_054589055.1 Novosphingobium sp. 11B
TGCGCTCGTCTGGAAGATCGCCGATGCGGGCAGGGCGCGGGCGCATTTCGCGGACAAGCTGAAGCTGCGCCTGACGGGCGAGGGTTGCATATCATCCGGCTTCGCCATTCTGCCCGAGGACTTCCTCGGCGCGCGGCACGAATTCGTATAGCCTAGACGACGGCCTCGCTCTCCAGCGCGCAGGGGCTGTGGTCGTCGGTTTCGACCTGAATGGTCGGGTGGCCGATGCTGAACTCATGCTCGAGGTCATGGGCCAGGGCATGCAGGAATCCGTCGCCCGGCTGTCCGCCGGGCATGACGAGGTGCGCGGTGAGAGCGGTCTCGGTCGTGCTCATCGGCCAGATGTGCAGGTCATGGACGCGCACGACGCCCGGCCGCGCCTCGAGGAAGGCGCGCACGCGCGGGCCGTCGATGCCCTCCGGCACGCCCAGCATGCCCATGTGCAGCGAATCGCGCAGCAGGCCCCAACTCGACCATGCGATCACGACGGTGATGACCAGCGAGGTCACCGGATCGACGAGTGCCCATCCGGTATACGTGATCAGCAGCCCCGCGATCACCACGCCGACCGAAACCAGCGCGTCGGCCAGAAGATGCACGAACGCCGCCCGCAAGTTCAGGTCGGACTTCGAGCCCTTCGCGAAAAGCAGAGCCGAAAGCCCGTTCACCGCGATGCCGATGCCCGCGACGATCATCATCGTGGTGCCGCCCACCGGCTCGGGATCGGCGAGGCGGCGTACCGTCTCGACGAGGATCGCGCCGATCGCCACCCACAGCAGCGCCGCATTCGCGATCGCGGCGAGGATGGAGGAACTCTTGAGGCCGTAAGTGAAGCGCTCCGAAGGCGGGCGGGCCGATAGCACCGCCGCCGCCCAGGCAAGCGCCAGCGAAAGGACGTCCGACAGGTTGTGCCCCGCATCCGCCAGCAGCGCCATGGACCCGCTCGCGAAGCCCGCGATGACCTCTGTGATGACGAAGATGAGGTTCAGCGAGACGGCGATGGCGAAGGCGCGACCGGGATTTGCCGGCGCCGCATGCGCATGATGGTGCCCGTGGTGATGCCCGTGGCCGTGGCTATGCTGATGTCCGTGATGATGACCTGCGCTCATGGCCGAACGAGTGGCACGAGCGCCCGGTCGGCATCAAGCGATGACGTAACATCACGGCCGTATTACGTTTTTGCAGTGTTGCAGGCGCAGCAGCACTTTCCCTTTCCAGTGACATTTATGCCGCAGTGCAATATCGCGCGCGCACCATAAACTACTGAAATATTTTTGTTTTTTTGCAATAAATCGTGTTGTGTTACGCTTGTGTCACAAAATTTCGCGTTTGCGCACGCATTTGAGTCCTCACCGTCAGAAAGTTGTCATATCCCGCTGCTCTTAGCAGCCGCAGCAAATGCGGCGGAGCTGAAGCGTTCGTCGCACATTGTGACCACTCTAGTCTGACAAGATCAGGGGCATAAAATGAAACTCACCTCCCTCCTTTCCACGGCGACCAGCACGATCGCCGTTGGCGCCGCCTTCCTCGCGGTTCCCGCTTTTGCGCAGTCGACCGGTTCGGCCGACTTCGACGGCGACACCATCATCGTGACCGGCGGCCGCGTGAACCAGACCATCGGCGTGCGCACGCCCGACTCGCCCAAGGCGAAGGTAGAGATCGGCCAGGAACTGATCAGCGCGCAGCGCGCCGGCCAGTCGGTCAACGAAATCATCAACATGGTGCC
>NZ_BAAILP010000288.1:8336-29346 GCF_054589055.1 Novosphingobium sp. 11B
CAACAACGACCCCTGGGGTTCGTCGGGTGGTTCGTTCACGATCCGCGGCTTCGATTCGACCCGCATCTCGCAGACCTTCGACGGTATCCCGCTCAACGACTCGGGTAACTATGCGATCTATTCGAACCAGCAGGTCGATGCCGAGCTGATCGAGCGCGTCAACGTCAACCTGGGTTCGACCGACGTGGACAGCCCGACGCCTGCGGCGGTCGGCGGCACCGTCAACATCAACACCAAGGTTCCTGACGACCAGTTCGGCGTCATGACCAGCATGTCCTACGGCGATATCGCCGCGAAGGGTTCGGGCGGCGAAGACCGTTCGTTCCAGCGCTTTTTCGCCAAGGTCGAGACCGGCGAGTTCACCTCGATCGGCACCAAGGCCTGGTTCTCGGGTTCGTATGCACGCAATGGCGCCACTTTCGCCAACTACGGCAAGGTCGAGAAGAAACAGTTCAACGCCAAGATCTATCAGCCGATCGGTGTGGACGGCGACTTCATCTCGATCGCCGGTCACTATAACGTGAACCGCAACAACTTCGGCGGCTCGCCGCTGAGCGCGCAGGCGATCACGCTCGACAAGTCCGAGCGCTTCTACGACGTTGCCGGCGGCATTCCCTGCACCACCGGTCCCAACAGCGACACGCCGGGCTACACGGGCGCTTTCCCCGACGCGCCCAACGGCTGCGGTTCGTCGTTCGAGCGTCGCTACAATCCGTCGAACACCGGCAACATCCGCCTGAACTCGCTGTTCCACCTGACCGACAAGCTGACCTTCTCGGTCGACGCGGCCTACCAGACCGTCAAGGCCAACGGCGGCGGCACTAGCGTCGGGATCGAAGGCTACAACTCGCAGGGCTACACCGGCGTGTTCTTCGGTTCGGAGCCCACCCTGAGCAGCAGCCGCGCAGCCTACTACTACTACGGCAACGTCGACCTCAACGGTGACGGCGTGACCGGTTCGGGCGATGCGGTTCGCATCCTCACCCCGAGCCAGACTAACACCCGCCGTTTCATCGCGATCGCCAACCTTGCCTACGAGATGGACGAGAATAACAGCGTCCGCCTGTCGTACAGCTTCGACCGCGCGCGCCACCGCCAGACCGGCCCGGGCGGCTTCCTGAAGACCAACGGCGAACCGTTCGACGTCTTCCCGATCAACGACCCGATCCTGGACGAGTACGGCAACCGTATCGACAAGCGTGACCGCCTGTCCTACGCGACGCTGAACCAGGTCTCGGGCGAATATCGCGGCAAGTTCTTCGACGAAGCGCTGACCGTCCTGCTGGGCGTGCGTGCACCGTTCTTCAGCCGCGAGCTGAACCAGAACTGCGTGACCACCGACGCCAGCGGCAATGTGAACTGCGTAGGCGCCAGCGAAGTGCCCGCCTACCTCGCCGCCAATCCGAGTGCGGTCGGTCCGCTGAAGCGCACCGTCAGGTACGACAAGGTCCTGCCGAACGTCGGCGCCGTGTTCAAACTGACCCCGGAACTGAGCCTGGCGGGCAGCTACGCGAAGAACATTTCTTCGCCGAGCACCGACGCGCTCTACGGTACGTTCTTCTACGCTCCGAACGATCCGCTCGCGCGTCGTAACCCGGAAACCTCGGACAGCTTCGACCTTAGCCTGCGCTACAGCACGCCCGTGGTCCAGGCATCGATCGTGGGCTGGTACTCGAAGTACAAAAACCGCATCGTGACCGCGACCGACATCGACGGCAACTCGACCGACACCAACCTCGGCCCGGTCAAGAAGTACGGCGTGGATGCCAGCCTCGGGATCAATCCGATCCAGCCGCTGTCGCTTTATGCCTTCGCGTCGTACATCAAGTCGGAAATCCAGAACGACATCCTGGTGGGCAGCTGCTCGGCAACCAGCGACATCGCTCTCGACAACCTGTGCTACGTTCAGGACGGCAACGCCTACCTGCGCACCAGCGGCAAGCGTGAGCGCGGTGCTCCCGAATGGCTGGTCGGCGGCCGTGCGGAACTCACCCTCGGTGATTTCCAGATTGGCGCACAGGCCAAGTATACCGGCGACCGCTTCCTGAACGATATCAACGGTGATCGTTTCACCCGTCCGAACGGTACGACCGGTTACTCGGGTGCGAAGTTCAAGAGCTACACTGTGGTTGACATGAACGTGCGATACAAGCTGCAGAGCCTCGGCCTCGCCAACAGCGAGATCCAGCTCAACGTGACGAACCTGTTCGACAAGTTCTACGTCGGCTCGTTCAGCGGCGCGGTCGCGCAGTCGGCCAGCTCGGCCTTCGTGAACTTCGGTTCGCCGCGCGCCGTCAGCGCCACCCTCGTGATGGGCTTCTGATCCATCACGATCCGGTAAGGGAAAAAGAGAGGGGAGGGACCGCAAGGTTCCTCCCCTTTTTCTTTGCCGGTCCGGCAAGTTTTTTCTTGCCCGGAGTAGGGCGAGGTTCAGGTGCGATCCGTTTTCCTACATCGGCGAGCGGGCGTAGAACGCTTACATGAAAACTCGCCTGTCGATTTCCCACATGCGCGCGATGAAACGCGATTGTCGCAAGTTCGAGTTCTGCTCTGGCGCAGTGCCTAGCTGCGGGCAAGGTGACGCCTTCTCGGGACAAGATGACGCTTCACCCTTGCAAGGTGACAGATTACCGCCCCAAGGAGACGCCTTTCCCCCCTGGACAGTGTAAACCGTGTAAACCTGTCACCTTGCAGGCAGCCGCCCGGCAGGTGAGCGTCGATGCGGTAGGGATGGCCCTATTCGTAGACGCAGGCGTCGTAGCCGCCGCGCTTTACGGTGCCGATGCGCGCGGCGATCGTATTGCCGTAGCGCCGCGTGAAACCGGCGGGGCTCTTGACCGAGCGGGTCTTGGGGCTGGGCAAGGCAGCGGCCATGCGGCCTGCCTCGGCGGGAGAGAGACTGGCGGCAGACTTGCCGAAGTAGCGCTGCGCCCCGGCCTCGACGCCGTAGGTGCCGATGCCGGTCTCGGCGACGTTGAGGTAGACTTCCATGATCCGGCGCTTGTCCCACAGGTTCTCGATCAGGAAGGTAAACCAGACCTCGAAGCCCTTGCGCAAGTAGCGGGTCCAGCCTTCGCCCTGCCACAGGAACACGTTCTTCGCGGTCTGCTGGCTGATCGTCGAGCCGCCCCGGATACGACCTCCCCGGGCATTGCGCTCCATGGCCTTTTCGATGGCCTGCGTGTCGAAGCCGTTATGCGTGCAGAACTTACCATCCTCGGCGGCGACCACAGCGGCGACCATGTTGCGGTCGATCCGGCTGAGCGGCACCCAGTCCTTGGTGATGCCGTTGCCGTCTACCAGCATCGTCACCGTCACCGGCGGCGGCACAAAGCGGTAGAGCACCGTCAGGCCCACGCTGATCGCAATGAACCACACGATGATCTTGGCAAGGAGACGCATGGACGCAGGAAGCCTCTGAAACGGTCGGGAAGCTTCTCTCTAGTCGAAATGCCCGGCATTGCGCCAGCACCGGCGCGTGCTACGCCCGGCCGATACATGTATTCGTAATATCGACGTTTCATTTGCAGTATGGACAATACTCCCGGATACATCCTCGCATAAGAGGAACGGGAGAACAGACGCATGGCGGCATCCTTCGGCTTGGGGTGGAGGCAGGTCGCGGTCGGCTTCATGCTGTTGGCGGCGACGGGTATGGTGGCGGCGACGTACTCGATCGTCGCGGTGCCGCTGGCGCGCGAGTTCCGGCCGAGTCGCACTGTGCTAATGCTGGCGATGACGGTGATGTCGGGCACGAGCGCGGTACTGGCGCCGCTGCTGGGGACGCTGATGGACCGCTTTCCGCTACGCCGCCTGATGGTGACGGGCGGGCTGTGCCTGGGGGCGGGCTACGTGGCGATTTCCCTCGCGGCCTCCTTCGCGCAAGTACTGGTGATCTTCGCCGTGCTGATCGCGCCCGCCAACGTACTCATGGGGCCGGTGGCGATCACCGTGCTGCTCTCGCGCTGGTTCGCGCAGAAACGGGGGAGGGCGGTCGGTATCGCCATTGCCGGGATTTCGGCAGGCGGCTTCGTGTTTCCGCTCATCATCTCCGCTCTGATGGCGGCGTTCGAGTGGCGACTTGCCTTGCGGGCCTTGGCCGTCGTGCTGCTGCTCTGGACGATCCCGATGGCAATGCTGGTGGTGGACCGGCCATCCGACAAGCGCCTCAATCCCGACGGCGCGGACGAACCGCCGCTGCAGGCGCGGGAAGAACTGGCGAGGAAGCCGATCTCCGCGCGGGCAATCCTGACCGACCCGGCTTTCTGGATGATCGCCCTGACCGTCTCGATCGTGACAGCGGGCCTGAAAGGCATGATCACGAACTTGGCGCCGCTCGCCATCGATACCGGGGCGACGGCGGCGCAAGCGGCACCGCTCATCTCGATATATTCCGCGTGCGGGTTCATCGCGAAGCTGAACTTCGCGGCGCTTTCCGACAAGGTCGGGCCGAAAGTGCTGATGTTCTGCGGCCTTGGCGGATTCGCAGCGGGGATGGTCTGCCTGACGCAGGCGGAAGCGGGCTATGGCGTGATCGCGCTGGGGGTGGCGATTACGGGGCTGTTCGGCGGACTGATGGTTCCGGCCGAAAGCTACCTCGCCCCGCGCATCTTCGGTCAGCGCGGCGTCGGGCGAGCGATGGGGATGCTTTCCGGTGCGATCCTGCTGGCGATGCTGGCGACGCCGCCGCTCTACGGACTGATGTACGACGTGACGGGAAGCTACACCGGCATGTTCTGGATATTCGCAGCTGCTGCAGTGGCGGCGCTGTTCTGGGTTCCGATGCTGCGGCTGCATCCGCGCGAGCAGGCGGCGTGAGGGCAAAGAAAAACCGGGCCATCCTTCGCGGACGGCCCGGCCTCTCGTTATGCCTGGTTGCTCCGGATCAGGCCGGGAGCAGGCGCTTTTCACCGGCGATGCGGTTCATCGCCTTCTGCAGCTTCTCGAAGGCGCGCACCTCGATCTGGCGCACGCGCTCGCGGCTGACCGAGTAGACCTGGCTCAGTTCCTCCAGAGTCTTGGGATCGTCGGTCAGGCGGCGCTCCGTCAGGATGTCGCGCTCGCGCTCGTTGAGCGAACCCATGGCCTCGACCAGCATGTTGTGGCGCACCGAGGCTTCCTCGGCGTCCGCGACGGTCTCGTCCTGCAGCGGGCGGTCATCCTGCAGGATGTCCATCCACTGGCCTTCGCCTTCTTCACGCAGCGAGACGTTGAGCGAGGCATCGCCGCCCATCATCATGCGGCGGTTCATGTTGACCACCTCGGTCTGCGAGACGCCCAGCGTCGTCGCGATCTTGGCGACGTCGTCGGGGTGCAGGTCGGTGTCCTCGTAGGCGTCGAGGTTCTTCTTCATGCGGCGCAGGTTGAAGAATAGCTTCTTCTGCGCGGCGGTGGTGCCCATCTTCACGAGGCTCCACGAACGCAGGATGTATTCCTGGATCGAAGCCTTGATCCACCACATCGCATAAGTCGCGAGGCGGAAGCCGCGTTCGGGCTCGAACTTCTTGACGCCCTGCATCAGGCCGATGTTCCCTTCGGAAATCAGCTCGGACACGGGGAGGCCGTAGCCGCGATAGCCCATGGCGATCTTGGAAACGAGTCGCAGGTGGCTGGTGACGAGCTGCGCTGCAGCTTCCGGATCCTGATGCTCCGAATAGCGCTTCGCCAGCATGTATTCCTGCTCAGGAGCCAGGATCGGGAACTTGCGGATCTCCGACAGGTAGCGGTTGAGGCTTTGCTCACCGCCCAGGGCCGGGACACTCGGCAGGTTTCGATTATTGCTCACGATCATCCGTCCTTTCTAGGTCGGTCACGGTCTAGGACCCTTCATAGGCGTCTTAGCTTGTGACCACCTCTATACGTTAGCATGGATTTGCGATTTCAGTGTCGCAGTTCGTCGATCAGTGTCCGCATGTCGTCGGGCAGCGAGCTGGCGAAATGGACCCTTTCTTGTGAAACGGGGTGAACGAACCCGAGTTCCGCAGCGTGGAGCGCTTGGCGGGAAAAACCGAGTCGGGAGAGAATCGGTCGAAGCGGAGAAGGAGTTCGCCCATAGACAGGGTCTCCCAATAGCGCATGACCGATTGACGCCATGTGAACACGGACCTGATGCGTTCGTCCCGTTTCCAGCCTGCATTCGACGAGAGTGGCGCCGCGCAGCGCCTCCAGCGTGCGGAAATGCGTGATCGCGTGCTTGCCGCGCCCGTCCTCCACCAGCGCCATCTTCTTGCGATCATGCGACGAGCGGGCGATCGCGCCGCGCACGGTTCCGGCTACCGGCACCGGCCTGCCGCCGACGACGGCGTGATAGGCGCGTTCGATCGAGTGATCGGCGAACTGGACGGCCAGCCCTTCGTGCGCCTTGTCGGTCTTGGCGACGACGAGCAGCCCTGAAGTGTCCTTGTCGATGCGGTGGACGATACCGGGGCGCGCCACGCCGCCGATGCCGGACAACTGGCCCCGGCAGTGGTGGAGCAGGGCGTTCACCAGCGTTCCGTCGAGATTGCCCGCGGCCGGGTGGACGACGAGTCCGGCGGGCTTGTCCACGATGATCAGGTGCTCGTCCTCGTAGACGACGGCGAGGGGGATGTCCTGCGCCACCGCTTCGGCGGGCGCGGCCTCGGGCACGTCGATGGCAAACGGTGTTCCGGCATCCACTTTCAGAGATGCCTGCGCTACGGGCTTTCCGGCGAGCGAGACGCGGCCTTCACCCATCAGCGCCTTGATGCGTTCGCGCGACAGGCCGCTGACTTCGGCCAGGGCCTTGTCGATCCGGCCGCCACTGGCGACTTCGCCTTCGATGATGTTTGTAAGCGCCCCCATTGCGCGTAGGATTTGGGGATGATCGTCGAACTGACAAGTGGTGTTCTTGCAACATTGCATGAAGATGCGCGCAGGGCTGCTCCCGAAGAATGCTGCGGACTGTTGCTTGGGCGCGGTCAACGGATAGACGAAGCGCGGGCTGCGGCGAATCTGGCGGAAAACCGCCATGTTCACTTCGAGATCGACCCCGTTGTGTTGCTGGCGGCGCACAAGGAGGTGCGGGCGGGTGGGCCGGAAGTGATCGGCTACTATCACTCTCATCCTACGGGGATTTGCGTGCCTTCGGCGACCGATCGGCAACATTCCACCGGGGATTCGCGCATCTGGGCGATCATCGCGGAGAGCGAGGTTGCTTTCTGGCGCGATAACGCCAATGGATTCGAGGCCCTGCCGTTCCGCATCGTCGAATAGGGGGCCGCGTCAGAAGTACGAAAGAGCAGTCCAAGCCCATGACCACGAGTTCGATCGAACTTGCCAGCCTCCTGTGTTCGCGCCTTTGCCATGACATGCTCAGCCCGGTCGGTGCGCTGACCAATGGCCTTGAACTGCTGGCGGACGAGAAAGACCCGGAGATGCGCCAGCGCTGCTTCGAACTTCTCGACCAGAGCGCGAGGATTTCCACCGACAAGCTCAAGTTCTTCCGCCTGGCCTTCGGTGCGGCGGGCGGCTTCGGCGAGATGGTGGCGGTGAGCGAGGCCAAGGTTCTCGTCGATGCGCTGGTGGCGAACAATCCGCGCGTCACGCTGGCCTGGGCACTGCCGAGCGATTCGCTGCCGAAGGCGGCGATCAAAACGCTGCTCAACTTCGCACTGATTGGTCTCGAGGCACTGCCGCGCGGCGGTACGCTGGAAATCGCGGCCGAGTATCGCGACAATCACAGCGAACTGGTGGTGCGTGCTGCTGGTCCGCGCATCGCCTTCGACCGTTCGGTTGGTGCAGCGCTCGAAGGCGCTCTGCCTGAAGGCGAGCTTTCGAGCCGTACCGCGCCTGCGGCGATGCTGCGCCAGTTGGCCGTGGAATTGAAGGGCAAGCTTCAGTTTGCGCTGGCGGACGATGCGCTGGTGCTTGGCGCGATGCTGCCAAGGGCCTGACGGGAAGGAGGCGCGACGAAGATGAACCGTTGGCTCGTCAATCGCACCGTCGCCTCCCCCAACTGGAACGAGCGCAAGCTGCCGATCACTATGGTCGTGCTGCACTATACCGGTATGAAGTCGGCCGAGGAGGCGCTGGAGCGGATGTGCGATCCGGCCGCCGAAGTCTCTGCCCACTATATGATCGACGAGGAGGGGATGATCACCTCACTCGTTCCTGAGGACAAGCGGGCCTGGCACGCGGGCCGTTCCTACTGGCGCGGTGAGACAGACGTGAATTCGGCCAGTATCGGCATCGAACTGGTCAATCCCGGACATGAATGGGGCTATCGTCCGTTTCCCGAACCGCAGATGGATGCGTTGCTGCCGCTGCTGGCGGATATCATGGACCGGCACGACATTCCCCGGGCCAACGTGGTCGCGCACTCCGATATCGCGCCTGCCCGCAAGCAGGACCCGGGCGAATACTTCGACTGGAACCGTCTTGGCGAACTCGGCCTTGCGCTGGAGATTCCCCAGGCGAAGATGAACCTTTTCTACGACAACCCCGGCGCCTTTTATCTGGCGCTGGAGCGGTTCGGCTACGACATCACCGACGGGCGGGCCGCCGTCACCGCGTTTCAGCGCCGCTGGCGCCCGATCTTCATGGATGGCGAGATCGATGGAGAAATCGGCGGTATCCTGTTCGAACTGCTGTTGGAACGCGATACCGGCCGTGCTAGGTGACCGCCCGCGCCGGGGAGCCGGGCAGCCGCGGGGTCGCTAAGGAAACTTGGATGACCGCGAGGAAAGTCCGGGCTCCACGAAACAAGGGTGGCAGGTAACGCCTGCCGGGCGAGGGCGGTTTTCAGACCGTCCGAAGCCTAGGGAAAGTGCCACAGAGAGCAAACCGCCGATGTTTTCCTCGGAAAGCAGGTAAGGGTGAAAGGGTGCGGTAAGAGCGCACCGCGCTGCCGGTAACGGTAAGCGGCTTGGTAAACCCCACCCGGAGCAAGACCGAATAGGGGCTGCGCGCCGGCGTCTCGCGAAAGCGGGGGAGATCGGCGGGTTCGTTTCGAACCCAGGCAGCCCGGGTTGGTCGCTTGAGCGAGGCAGCGATGTCTCGCCTAGAGGAATGGCTGCCGCCGCGGCGTAAGGTCCCTCTCTTTGGGAGACCACGCCAGGAACAGAACCCGGCTTACAGGCTCCCCGGCGCATTCAGGGCCTTGAAATTCCGGCTATTCAGGCAGCTTCGCTGCAGCCGGCAGCATTGTCGCTCGCGGTCAGGAACCAGCGGTCGGTTCCTTGCAGGCCGAGGGCAGTCAGCGTGCCGTGAAGGAATGCGCCGGTGTCGATGCCGATGCGGTTGCCGCGCTCGTCCGGTTCAGGCGTGATCGTATGCCCATGCACCACGAACGCCCCGAAATCGCCGCGATGGCTCAGGAAAGGCTCGCGAATCCAGCGGCAGTCGCGGCCGAGCTGGTGTTCGAGCGGTGTATCGGGGCGGACACCTGCATGGACGAACACGTAGTCGCCTATGCGGTGCATCTTCTTGAAGCTGTCGAGGAAGTCGAAGTCGTCCTGCGGAATCGCCTCGTTCATCAGGCGCTGCATCTCTTCGGCATCGGCTGCGAGCAGTGTGTCCTTGTCGATACCGTAGGACAGGATCGTCTCCAGCCCGCCGAACTTGAGGAAACCGCGCATGGCCTCGGCATCCTTGCTGGCAACCAGCAGCATTTCCTCGTGATTGCCCTGGATGAACTCCACCTCACGCTCGCGGCCCCACTGGCGCGCGCGGGCTACAACCCCGGCACTGTCGTCGCCCCGATCAATTAGGTCACCCAGGAGAACGACGGTCGTATGCGCACGTCCGCGCGCCGCATCATCCTGCTCGATCGTGTGGATGAGATGCTCGAAAAGATCGGCACGGCCATGGATATCGCCCACGGCGTAAACCCGTTCACCGGAAGGGATCGAAGGGGCTCGCCGTTGGTCGGCCCGGCCCATGAGCTTTCGTATCGTGTTCAGCATTTATTGCGCTGCAGTATAAACTGCCCCGCTCCCCCGCACAACCCGTAGGAAACACCAGAGGGTGCAGTGGCAAAAAATCCACACATCGTTTCTTGAATGTTGCTGTATTGAAATTTTTCTTGTGCGTCTTCTAGCTGCAGTGCAGCAATATTGTGCCGTCGCAAGGGAGATCCGGAACGAGACTCCATGCAGCGGACGCAGGTGGGACGAGGCATCAAAGACAATAAATTTGTGAGGGAAACACCATGCTCTTGTCCGTCCGCGGCGTTGTCGCCGCCTCTCTCCTTGCGGGCACTGCGCTTTCCGCAACTCCGGCATTTGCGCAGGACGCCGAGGCGCCCAAGGAAATCACCATCACCGGCAGCGCGGCTCTGACCAGCGACTACCGCTTCCGCGGCGTCTCGCAGTCGGCCGGCGACATTGCGATCCAGGGCGGCATCACCGTTTCGCACGCCAGCGGCTTCTACATCGCAACCTGGGGCTCTTCGATCGACCTGGGCTCCACTTACGGCAGCACCGAACTCGACATCTTCGGCGGCTGGACCGGCGAAGTGACGCCCGGCCTGACGCTCGATGCGGGTCTGCTCTACTACGCCTATCCGAACGGCCACGTCGGCACTGCGGAGTTCTTCGAGCCCTATGCCTCGGTCTCCGGTCAGGTCGGCCCGGCCAAGGTGAAGGTCGGCGCCAACTACGCCTGGAAGCAGACGGCACTGCCGAACTTCGCGGGCACGGCCAAGCATGACAATCTCTACGTCTACTCCAACGTCGATATCGGTATTCCGAACACGCCGCTGACGGTCTCGGGTCACCTCGGCTACACCGACGGCGCGCTGGCTCCGTGCTACTACTGCAACGCCGACAAGACCGGAATCGACTGGTCGATCGGCGCTTCGGCCACAGTCTACGGTCCTCTCTCGGTGAGCCTGTCCTATGTCGGCGTCAGCGGACCGAGCATCGACAGCTACACCGACGACACCGTCGTCGCGACGCTGACCGCAGCGTTCTGATCGTCAACGCATAGCAGGACGAAGCCCGTCCGGAACGATCCGGACGGGCTTCCTCATTTCAGGTAGAAGTCGATCGTCGTGACGACGCGCACCTTCTTGTAAGGCGTGTCGGACTGTCCCCAGCTACCGCCCGAATCGCCGTCCCGCGCCTCGATCGAAAAGTAGCCTTGAGCGGCATTCTTGATCGCGCCCACTTCGGCGCCGCTGTCCTTGGCGAACTGTTCGGCGGCCGAGCGCGCATCCCGGGTAGCGGCGGCGACCATCTCCGGCTTGATGCCGTTTAGCCGGGTGAAGGTATACGCCATGCCCGAACCTTCCTCGAGCATCACGCCGCGCCGCACGAGGTCGAACTGGCGGCGCACGGCATTCTGCGCGCGCTTTATGTCGGTGGTGCGCAGGCTCACCCGCTGGCGCACAGTGAAACTGACGACGCCATTGTCCTTGGTCTGGTTGACGTTGACGCCGGTTGGCTGGAGCGCCTCGGCCGGGAATCCGAGTTCGCGGAAGAATGCGCGGATCTGGACGGTGTCGCGGTCCACGCTCGCTTGGGCGGTGGCGAGGTCTGGTGCCGTCGCGGAGTAGCTGATGGTCCAGGTAGCGAGGTCGGCGGTGACGTCGCGCTCGGCGAGGCCCTTGACCGTCACCGCGCGGTCCGCGCGCTGCGCCCGCTTGATGCCGTCACCCAGCGCAAAGCCGCCGATGACGATGCCCACCGCCAGGATCGTCGCGCTCGCCAGCCATCGACCGGTTATACCTCCGAGGCGGGCAATGCCCTTGTGCTGACTTTCGGCGGAACTATCTTCGCTCATCGCTCTCTCCCTGATCGTCGCCGCGTCATGCAGGCTGGCGGCTGTATGTGCGATGAATTGTTCCACAGTGTCGATGAAATGAAGAAAGCCATCCCATGACCCGCTACCTTCACACCATGATCCGCGTGACCGATCCGAACGAGACGATCCGCTTCTTCGAACTCGTCGGACTCAAGGAAACGCGCCGGTTCTCCAGCGAACAAGGCCGTTTCACGCTGATCTATCTTGCCGCGCCGGGGCAGGAAGAGGCAGAGGTCGAACTGACCTACAACTGGCCTGCAGAGGATGGATCGGCTGAGGCTTACCCCGGCGGTCGCAATTTCGGTCACCTCGCGTTTCAGGTGTCCGATATCTACCAGACCTGCCAGCGGTTGCAGGACGGCGGCGTGACCATCAACCGCCCGCCGCGCGATGGCCACATGGCCTTCGTGCGCACGCCGGACGGCATTTCCATCGAACTGCTGCAGGATGGTCGTCTCGAACCTGCAGAGCCGTGGGCGAGCATGCCCAACGTCGGATCCTGGTAAGTATCATCAAGCCGCCGTTAACTTTCTGAAACGGCGTGCCTTCGCGTTTGCGAAGAGAGCGTCCCTGCCGATAATCTGCGCCCAGTGGTCGATCGTAGGGGATGATCGACCACTGGCCGTGGCTGGGGGACGAAGTGCGGGGATCGCAGGCGCTCATTGATATCGTCGCCCATGTGCAGGCGTTCGAGCAGGAATTGCTGCTGTTCGTGGCATTCTGGCTTGTCCTTGGCGCCTTGGACGAATTCATGATCGACGCGTTGTGGATCGGACTTCGGTTGACGGGACGCTCGCCGGATTCGCGCATCACGCAGGCAGAAGCCACCGCACCGCTCTCCGGACGCGCCGCCGTGTTGATCGCTGCCTGGCAGGAAGCAGAAGTAATTGGGCACACGGTTCGCCATGCGCTGGCCAATTGGCGGCAGGACGAGTTTACACTGTACCTCGGCTGCTATTGCAACGATCCGGACACGATCGCGGCGGTCGCCGCTGCGGCAGGCGGTGACTTGCGGGTTCGTACGGTGATAGGCGACTGCCCAGGGCCGACTACCAAGGCGGATTGCCTCAATCGAATTTACGCCGCGCTCTGCGCTGACGAGCTTCGCTATGGCTGGCGCTATCGATCCGTCGTGCTCCACGACGCGGAGGACATGGTGCATCCGGCGGAACTCGCCGTGATCGACCGGGCGCTGCGCCGGGCAGACTTCGCGCAGCTTCCCGTGCGCCCCGAACTGCAGCCAGCCTCGCCATGGATCGCGGCGCACTATGCCGATGAGTTCGCCGAGTCGCACGGCAAGGCCATGGTCGTTCGCGATGCGCTGGGAGCAGCGATGCCGGCGGCAGGCGTAGCGTGTGGTTTTTCGCGCGATATGATCGCGCGCATTGCGCTTCGTCGCGGTCGCGACGGCGGCCCGTTCGCGGCCGAGTGCCTTACCGAAGACTACGAGCTCGGGCTGCTGGTGCAGCGGGAAGGCGGAACTTCGCGCTTCTTGAGGGTTCGTGACGAGACTGGCGGATTGGTCGCGACGCGGGCCTACTTCCCATCAAAGCTCGCCGACGCTGTGCGTCAGAAATCGCGGTGGATGCACGGGATTTCGTTCCAGGGGTGGGACCGGCTTGGTTGGGGCAGCGGAGTTATCGACCAGTGGATGGCGCTTAGGGACCGGCGCGGCCCGCTCACGGCCCTGATCCTCGCGTGCAGTTATGGGCTGCTACTGATCGAAGCGGCATTGAAACTGGCCGAACGTGAAGGACTCGTACAAGGCACGGAGCTTTCGCCTTTGCTGCAGGCGCTGTTGGCCATCTGCCTGGCGAGTTTCGTCTGGCGAAGCGGTTTGCGGTGCTTCTTCACCGCAAGCGAATACGGGCTGGTCGAGGGGCTTGGCGCGATTCCGCGTATCGTCGTTGCCAACGCAATCGCCATTCTGGCGGGCCGCCGCGCGCTCTTCAGCTATGTGATGACCTTGAGGGGCAATCCCGTACGTTGGGAGAAGACCGAGCACGTCGGGCACCCGACGCTGCTTGAGTTGGCGCCGACCCGTTCAAGGCTGGCTGCGTCGTGAGCGGCGGAGCGATTTCACGCGGGCATCCACTTCTGGCCCTGCTGGCCTTGTTGGGGGGCTGGGTTGGAGGGCGCGCTGCGACATGGGAACCGCTGGTCTCAAAGGCCGCGCCAGCCGTCGTTGCGGGTAGTGAAGTCGGCTTAGGGCTCCAGTCCCTTCCGAGCTATGCCGGCGATGAGCCTAGAGCCTATGAAGTTGCGCCCGATTTTGGCGTTGGGCGGCCTGCGGTGCGTTATGTCATGACCTATTCCGCGCCGGCCGCGCCTGCGGTGTCGTCCGGCATTTCCGCTTCGTCGATCGTGCCGCACTCGCGGGAGGACTTTGGCGCCTTGCAGCCCTTGCCGCGTTTCTACGCACCCGACGTGCCCGGGACGGTCGCCGCACCTCAGCCGACCGGGCTGCCGATCGTGCCTTGGCGGCCGCGCCGCTGGTCGATGGACGCATGGGCGCTGATGCGACGGGACAGTTCCGGTGCTCCAGCTTCGCCTGGGGCGATTCCCGGGACTTACGGCGCTAGTCAGGCGGGCGGAGTGCTGCGCTACCGGCTGGCATTGGCCAGTAGGCATCGGCCGACGGTCTACTTGCGCAGCACCTCGACGACCGGGCAAATCCGAGAAACCACGGCGGCAGTTGGTTTGTCGGCCCGGCCGATCACTGCGTTGCCTGTCGTCGCGGCGCTGGAGGGGCGGATGACCGACCAGATGGGGTAGCGCCGGGTACAGGGCGCAGCGATGGCGATCACCGAATTGCCGCTATTCCCGCTGCTCGCCGGCTTCCGAGGAGAGGCCTACGCGCAGGCAGGATATGTCGCAGGGCGCTACGCGGCAATGTTCGCTGACGGTCAGTTCCGAGCGGATCGGGGATTGCTGACTGTGCGGGCAGCGGACGTGCGGATCGGTGGAGGGCTTTGGGGCGGAGCGCAGAAGGGCGCGGCGCGGCTCGATGCGGGACCGACCGCCTCGGTTGCGATGCCGCTCGGGCGCGGCATCAATGGGCGGGTCGCGGTGGACTGGCGCTTCCGCCTTGCCGGTGACGCCGTGCCCGGCTCCGGCCCCGCCCTCACGCTATCCGCAGGATTCTGAAACGCGCCTTTTCCGCGACGCCATGCTGCGGTAGCGAGTGGGGGCAATGGACGTCTACCTCCCCATCGCCAACCTTTCGGTCAACGGCCTCATCATCGTCGCGCTGGGGGCGCTGACCGGCGTGCTTTCGGGCATGTTCGGCGTGGGCGGCGGGTTCCTGACGACGCCGTTGATGATCTTCTACGGTATCCCGCCCACTGTCGCCGCTGCCTCGGCCGCGAGCCAGGTCACGGGCGCCAGCGTCTCGGGCGTCTTCGCGCATACCCGGCGGGGCGGCGTGGACTACCAGATGGGCGCGGTCATGGTGGCGGGCGGCATCATGGGCACCGGGCTCGGCTCGCTGCTGTTCAACCTGCTCGAGCGGTTGGGCCAGATCGATACGGTCATCAACATCCTCTACGTCGTGCTGCTCGGCTCGATCGGCGGCTTGATGGCTAAGGAGAGTATCCAGTCGATCCGCGCCGAGCGGACCGGGATTCCCATCGCCGCCAGGAAGCGCCGCCATCACCCGATGGTCGCCAGCCTGCCGATGCGCTGGCGGTTCTACCGCTCGGGCCTCTACATCTCGCCGCTGGCGCCGCTGCTGCTGGGGATCGGGACCGGCATCCTGACGATGCTGATGGGCATCGGCGGCGGCTTCGTGCTGGTCCCGGCGATGCTCTATATTCTCGGCATGAGCGCCAATGTCGTCGTCGGCACCTCGCTGTTCCAGATCCTCTTCGTGACGATGGCGACGACTATGATGCATGCGCTGACGACTCACGCTGTCGATATCGTGCTGGCCTCGCTGTTGCTGCTGGGCTCGGTGTCCGGCGCTCAGGTCGGCGCGCAGTTCGCGCAGAAGGCCAGCCCGGTGAAACTGCGCCTGATCCTCGCCGTCATCGTGCTGCTGGTCGCCGGGCGCATGGCGTTGGGCCTCGGCTATCGGCCTGACGAGATCTATACGGTCGCGCCGCTGTGAGGGTGTGGCTCGCACTGCTGGCGCTCGTCGCGCTGACCGGTGCGCGCGACCCGATCCTCGTGCCCGAAGTCTCGCAGCACGAAGTCGATCTGCAACAGGGATTCACCGGCACCGAACTGCTGCTCTTCGGTGCGGTGCTGACGCCGGAAGGCTCCCGCGCGGCGCAGGACTACGACATCGTCGTCGTGCTCAAGGGGCCGACCCAGTCCATTGTCCTGCGCGAAAAGCAGAAGGTCGCGGGCGTCTGGATCAACGCTGCCAGCACCGAACTGCGCAGCGCGCCGAGTTACTACGCCATCGCCTCGAGCCGGCCGATCGCCGACATCGTCGACGACAAGACGGCGGCGATCTATGAGCTTGGGCTCAAGTGGCTGCAACTGTCGCCGATCGGCGCGATCGATCCCGACGAACAGGCGCGTTTCTCCTCGGGGCTGGTCGATCTCAACCGCCGGATCGGGCTCTACCGCGAGGAGGAGGGCGGCGTCACGGTCAAGGAGCAGGTGCTTTACCAGGCGCGGATCGAACTGCCCTCGCGCGTGCCGACGGGCATCTATACCGCAGAAACTTTCGCCATTTCCAAGGGTAGGGTAGTCGCGTCGGCGAGCAGCCAGGTCGAGGTGCGTAAGCTCGGCATCGAGCGCGCCATCGCCAATTTCGCGGAGGATTACGGCTTCGCCTATGGCCTGCTGGCGGTATTCGTTTCGGTGGCGATGGGCTGGCTGGCCGGGCGTCTTTTCGCGCTGATCTGATATACGATGCAGTCTTTAGGCGGAAATTAACCTCGTCGCTGGTAGCCACCGCAATCGGTTGCCATACAAATGCGATGGGTTGACGAAGCGGATGCATCTCGACGGTCTCGACAGATTTCAAGACCCCCGGACCGATGCGGAGCCGGCCGTCGCGCCTGGGCTCGAGCCGATCGGCGTCGTCCTCGACGTGAGCGGCGCGGGTAGTCGCATCGCCTTCGATCTCGAGCGTCTGAACGAGATTACCGCGGCGGATGATCCTTCGGTGGCGATGTCCGGGCAGGTGAGCAGCCAGGTCAAGATTCGCGTCGGCACCGGCTGGCTGCTGGCCAGCGTCCGCAACCAGAAGCAGGACGGCCGCGTGGCGGGCGTGCTGTCCGAAGTCGATTTTCTCGGCGAGGGTCTAGAGGAGCGTCAGACCGGCCGCATCCACGGGTTCCGGCGGGGCGTTACGCGCTTCCCGATCCCGGGCGCGCTGGTCTACCCGGCGACCAGCGACGACCTTCGGCAGATCTACGCCAGCGACGGACGCTCGGCGATCCAGGTCGGCAACGTCTATCCCACCCGCGACATTCGCGCGGGGCTTTACGTCGATGCGCTGCTGGGCAAGCATTTCGCGCTGCTCGGTTCGACCGGCACCGGCAAATCGACCAGCGCCGCGCTGATCCTCCACCGCATCTGCGAGCATGCGCCCGAAGGCCACATCATCATGGTCGATCCGCACGGCGAGTACGCGGCCGCGTTTCGCGATACCGGCGTGATCCTCGACGTTTCGAACCTGCAGATGCCTTATTGGCTGATGAACTTCGAGGAGCACTGCGAAATCCTGCTGACCTCTCGCGGGGACGAGCGGCAGCTTGACGCGGAGATCCTCGGCAAGGCGCTGCTGGAGGCGCGCTCGAAGAATCGGCTGGCCGAGCAGATGGGCAAGATCACGGTGGATTCGCCGATTCCCTACCTGCTGTCGGACCTCGGCAATATCCTGAACAACGCGATGGGCAAGCTCGACAAGGGCCATACCAGCGCGCCGTACCTGCGCATCCGCAACAAGCTGGACGAGATGAAGTCCGACCCGCGCTATCAGTTCATGTTCTCCGGCATGCTGGTGGGCGACGTGATGGCGGACTTCATTTCCAAGCTTTTCCGCCTGCCGTCGCGCGGGCGGCCGATCTCGATCATCGACGTCTCCGGCGTGCCGACGGAGATCACCTCCACCGTCGTCGCGGTGCTCAGCCGTATGGTCTTCGACTTCGCCGTCTGGGCACGGGAGGAGGAAACGCGGCCGATCCTGCTCGTCTGCGAGGAAGCGCATCGCTACGTTCCGAACGAGCGGAATGCCGATGGCTCGTCGGTGGGCCGCATCCTCTCACGCATCGCCAAGGAGGGCCGCAAGTACGGCATTTCGCTGGGCCTCATCACGCAGCGGCCGTCCGATCTGGCCGAGGGCGTGCTGTCGCAGTGCGGCACGATCATCTCGATGCGCCTGAACAACGAGCGCGACCAGGCCTTCGTGCGCGCCGCCATGCCCGAGGGTGCACGCGGGTTCCTCGATTCGATCCCGGCGCTGCGCAACCGCGAGTGCATCGTCTGCGGCGAGGGCGTGGCGATCCCGATGCGCGTTTCGTTCGACGACCTCGAGGAGAACAAACGGCCGGCTTCGGCGGACCCATCGTTCACGCAGCTGTGGAACCGCAGCGGCGGCGAGGAAGAGATGGTCCTGCGCACCGTACAGCGCTGGCGCGCGCAGGGGCGTTGAGGTCGGCTTGAACCGCAGGGGCTTCGACAAGCTCAGCCTGAGGGGATTTGGGAAGTTTACGCTACTTCCGCTCACCCTGAGCTTGTCGAAGGGTCAGATTCTCAACCCTTGAAGGCCCTGCGCCACCGGCCTGTGCTGTAGTAGGCCAGCGTCAGGATCACCGTCAGCGATGACCCAACCGGATAGGCCCACCATACCGCCTCGCTGCCGATGAACGGGCGGGCCAGCGCATAGAAGCCGAGGCGCCCCGGATAGAGACCGAGGAACAGCAGTACCAGCGGCGCTACCACGGCGCCGTACGCGCGCATCGTGCCGGTCAGGATCATGGTGATCGACACGATCACGAACGAGGCGGTGCAGACCACCTGGATATGCTCGGCGATGGGCAGGGCGGGGCTCTGGCCGCCGAGGAACAGTGCCAGCAGCGGTCGGTCGAATCCGACGATCAGCGCGGCCACGGCGGTCGACATGACGAGGTTGGTGCCCATGCCGGTCAGCGTCACCTTGCTGACGCGGCCATGGTCCCCGGCGCCCAGCGACTGCGCGACCATCGCGCTGACGGCCGAGCCGATCGCGAAGGCGGGCATCTGCAGGTAGTTCCACAGTTGCAGCGAAGCGCCGTAGGCGGCCGCCGCGTCCAGCCCCTCGCGGTTGACGAGGCTCACCATGATGAGGCCTGCCGAGGACACGATCAGCATCTGCGCGCCCATCGGCAGACCCTTGGCCAGCACATAGCGAAGGTCCTCTCCGCGCGGGGTGAGATAGCCGAGTTCGGGGCCGCGCAGGCGCAGCGGCAGGTCCTTGCGGTAGATCACCCAGATCTGCAGCACCATGCCTGCGGTGTTGGCGATGGCGGTGGCGATGGCCGACCCTGCGACGCCCAAGGTCGGCAGCGGGCCGACACCGATGATCAGCAGCGGGTTGAACACGATGTCCAGCACCACCGCCAGGATCATGGCGTAGAGCGGCGTCTTGGAATCGCCGACGCCGCGCATGCCCATCGAGACGATCATGTTCACGCTCGCCAGCGGGATCGTCACGAAGATCACCTGCAGGTAAGCGAGCGCATCGGCGCGGCTGGCGGCCGGTGTGCCGAGCTTGTCGAGCAGTGCTCCCGCACCGAACCAGCCGATCACGCCGGTCGCGATCGAGATCAGGATGCAGAAGCCGACGCCGGTGCCGAACGTGCGCCGCGCCGCGACGATGTCACGCGCGCCGAAGTGCTGGCCCACGCGCACCGTCGTCGCCATGCCGAAGCCGAAGACGGCGGCGAAGACGAGGAACATCACGATGTTGGCATTGGCCGTCGCCGCCAGCGCGCTTTCGCCCAGCAGGCGGCCCACCCAGATCGCGTTGACCGAACCGTTCAGCGTCTGCAGCACGTTGGACAGCAGCATCGGGATCGAGAAGAACAGCAGCGTCTTCAGGATCGGGCCTTTGGTGAGATCGCCGCGCATCGCCGGGCGCGCGGGCGCTTCGACCTGCGGAGTGTCGGCGGTCGAGCTGTCCTCGCACAGCGGGATGGGCGATGCTTCGTTCATGTGCCTCTCGTGTCGCCCCAAAGATGGATGTGCAAGCGGTCCGTGAACCGCAAGCCATGCTGCGAGCAGAAATCCGCCAGCCAGCCCGACCGTTCCCGGATGACATCGCTGGAGCGGCCTTCGGGCATCAGGAACAGGCGGGCGCCGGGGATGGCGTAAGTCTGTTGCAGGGCCATGACTTCGTCGAGGTCGTCGCGGGTGGCGACCACGAACTTGAAGAAGGCGCGCGGTTCGGCGGCCCAGGCGGCGAGGCGTTCGGGCAGCAGGGCGAGGGTATCGGGGTTGCCGCTGTGCGCCAGCTTGGGGCTGACGTTGTACTGGTCGATCCGGGTGTCGAGCGCAGGGTGGGGCGCAACGGTGGAGTTGGTCTCGACCTCGACGTGCATGCCGGGACGGATTTCGTCGAGCGCCTTGACCATGCGGGCCAGTGCCGCGCCTTGTAGCAACGGCTCGCCGCCGGTGATGACGAGGCGGTCGGGCACCAGATCGGCCACCGCCTGCGCCAGTTCCGCTTCCTCCATCGTCACCTGGTTCTCGCGCCGTTCGAAGGCGAGGTCGTCGCGGTGGAAGCGGTTGTCGCCGGTGAAACGCCAGGTGTAGGCGGTGTCGCACCACTGGCACGCGAGGTTGCAGCGCGAGAGGCGCACGAACGTGCTCGGCCGACCCATCGAGGGGCCTTCGCCCTGCAGCGAGGCGAAGATTTCCGGCTGGCCGGGGGTGGTGGTGGCCAAAGTCAACATGGGGTCAGGGTCATGGTTTCAGTGTCGTAAGGTGACGCAGGTTTACACGGTTTACACGGTCCAGAGGGAAAAGGTGTCACCTTGTGGCTGAAGGTGTCACCTTACAGGCGAAACCTGTCACCTTGCGGCGAAAATGTGTCACCTTGTGCGGGGCAGGTGTAACCTTGAGTGTCACTTTGTGCGGCGCGATCATCGACATGGGCGGCATCGTGTCAGAGGCACGCCATGTAGGAAAGCTACCGTCGCCGCAACCTGACCGCGCAGCCTTCCCGGCCCATTTCCCCCCTTCGTCATTGCGAGGCCCGCAGGGCCGAAGCAATCCAGGGCAGAGCGGCGCCGCCCTGGATTGCTTCGCG
>NZ_BAAILP010000288.1:29489-32382 GCF_054589055.1 Novosphingobium sp. 11B
TTTGCGTCGCCCTCAGCCCAGCCGCGCCAGTGCCGCCGCCAGACGCTCCGCCTCGGCCGAGTGCGCGGCATGGTCTGCGCGGGCCTTCTCGACCGCCTCGGGCTTGGCCTTCTGCGCGAAGGCCGGGTTATCGAGGCGCTTGCCCAGCGAATCCCGCTCCTTGATCGAGGCGGCGTGGGCCTTTTCCAGACGGGCCTTTTCGGCGGCGATGTCGATCACGCCTTCGAGCGGAATTTGAATGCTGGCGCCCATCAACGGCATAGCAATGCTTGCACCACTCGGAACCGCCGGGTCGCCCGCCTTTCCATATTGCCCGTTTGCAGGGCGATAAACATTCTCAAGCCGAGCCAGTCGCTTCAAGGGCGCTACAATGGAAGAGAACAATTCTTCCCCTTCTTCAGACTCGCCGATGAACCAAGCATCCAGTTTGATGCCAGGAGCAATACCGAGTTCTGTGCGGGCCGACCGAATTCTCGTTACAGCGTCGATCAACCAGCGAATTTGGGCCGAGAGGTCATGATCCACCGCGGCCTCGGGCGCGGGCCATGCGGCGACGATCAGTTCGGCCTCGCGGGTGCCGGTCTTGCTCCACAGCTCTTCGGTGACGAAGGGCATGAAGGGGTGCAGCATCACCAGAATCTGGTCGAGCACCCAGCCGGCGACGGCCTTCGTCTCCTCGTCGAACGAACCCTTGATGAGTTCGATGTACCAGTCGCAGAACTGGTTCCAGACGAAGTGGTAGATCGCGTTGGCGGCGGCGTCGAAGCGCAGGTCGGCCATCGCCTTGTCGAGCGCGGCGACGGTTTCCACGACTTCACCGATGATCCAGCGGTTGACTGCCGACGTCGCCTTCGGAGCTGCGACCGAGGTGCTGCCGACGATGCCGTTGGACTGGCAGAAGCGCGCGGCGTTCCACAGCTTGGTGGCGAAGTTGCGATACCCCTCGACGCGCTTCTCATCCATCTTCACGTCGCGGCCCTGGCTTTCCATGGCGGTCATGAAGAAGCGCAGCGCGTCGGCGCCGTACTGGTCGATGAGGCCCAGCGGATCGACGACGTTGCCCTTGGACTTGGACATCTTCTGCCCGTCGGCGGCGCGCACGAGGCCATGGAGGTAGAGCCGCTTCCACGGCACTTCCTTCATGAAGTGGATGCCCTGCATCGCCATGCGCGCATCCCAGAAGAACAGGATGTCGAAGCCGGAAACGAGCAGGTCGTTGGGGTAGTGCTTCTTGAGCAGCGCCGAATCCTGATCGGGCCAGCCCAGCGTCGCGAATGGCCAGAGCGCCGAGGAGAACCACGTATCGAGCACGTCGTTGTCGCGGGTCAGCGCCTTGTTACCGGCGAGGGCCTGCGCCTCTTCCTCGGTCTCGGCGACGAAGATCTCGCCGTCTTCGGAGTACCAAGCCGGGATGCGGTGTCCCCACCACAGCTGGCGGCTGACGCACCACGGCTGGATGTTCTCCATCCAGTTGAAGAAGGTCTTCTCCCACGACTTCGGGACGATCTCGATCGAGCCGTTTCGCACGGCTTCCATCGGCGGGATGGCGAGGGTGGCGGCATCGACGTACCACTGGTCGGTCAGCCAAGGCTCGATCACCACGCCGCCGCGGTCGCCGTAGGGCGTAGCGATGGTGCGCGGCTCGGCGTCGTGCTCGACCGGGTTGCCTTCCTTGTCCTTGGTGACGTGCGGGATCAGGAGGCCCAGCTCCTTCATCGCCTCGACCACGGCGGCGCGCGCGTCGAAGCGGTCCAGCCCGATGAAGTGGTGCGGGATCAGGCCGTCCGCCGTCTGGCAGACCTTCGCCTCGGCATCGAGCATGTTGAGCATGTCGCGCGCCTCGATCCCGGCGCGCTTGCCGACTTCGAAGTCGTTGAAGTCATGCCCCGGGGTGATCTTCACCGCGCCCGAGCCCAATTCCGGGTCGGCGTGCTCGTCCGCGACGATGGGGATCTCGCGGCCGGTGATCGGCAGGGTGACGGTGGCCCCGCGCTCCAGCAGCGGCTTGTAGCGCTCGTCGGCGGGGTTCACCGCGACCGCCATGTCGGCCAGCATCGTCTCGGGGCGCGTGGTGGCGACCTCGATATGGCCCGAACCGTCCGAGAGCGGATAGTTGAAGTGCCAGAAGTGGCCCTGGATCTCGCGCGTCTCGACCTCAAGGTCGCTGATCGCGGTCTTGAGCTTGGGGTCCCAGTTCACCAGCCGCTTGTCGCGGTAGATCAGGCCCTGCTTTTGCAGGTCGACGAAGACCTTGACCACGGCCTTGGTGAAGTGCGGGTCCATGGTGAACTGCTCGCGGCTCCAGTCCATCGAGCAGCCGAGGCGGCGCAGCTGGCCGGTGATAGTGCCGCCGCTTTCGGCCTTCCATTCCCAGACCTTCTCGATGAAGGCTTCGCGCGAATAGTTGGTGCGCTTGTCCTGGCGCTGTTCCATCTGGCGCTCGACCACCATCTGCGTGGCGATGCCCGCATGGTCGGTGCCGACCACCCACAGCGCGTCCTTGCCGCGCAGGCGCTCGTAGCGGATCACCACGTCCTGCAGCGTGTTGTCGAGCGCGTGGCCGATGTGGAGCGAGCCCGTCACGTTCGGCGGCGGGTTGACGATGGTGAAGGGCGCGGCATCGGGGCGCTCGGGGCGGAACAGGTTGTTCTGCTCCCAGTGGGCGTACCACTTGGCCTCGATCCCGGCGGGGTCGAAAGTCTTGTCGAGAGCGGGTTCTGCGATCTGGTCGGTCATGGCGTCGGTCATGGCCGGGGCCATGCCAAAGGGCGGGTTTCGGCGCAAGGACGATTCCCCGTCATCCCAGCGAAGGCTGGGACCGCTGGCCGCGTAAAGCCCACCCCTCGGCAGGGCGTACTGACGATAGGTGGCATTAACAGGCCAGCGGTCCCAG
>NZ_BAAILP010000289.1:0-352 GCF_054589055.1 Novosphingobium sp. 11B
TGGGCGCGCTGATGCGAGCCTCCTAAATCAAATGGGCGGGGCTGCCAGTCCTCACCCGCCTATCCGAGAGTCGGCCCTCTTGAACGTGGAAACGTTCCGATCCATCTGGCTGGCGTAAGTCCGAAACATGTGAGCCGAAGAGACGATGACGACCGAGACGTTTGCCGCCCCTGAGACCCGCGCCTTCGAGGCCGATGTTTCCAAGCTCCTGCACATGATGGTCCATTCGGTCTATTCGGACCGGGACGTGTTCCTGCGCGAGCTTATCTCCAACGCTGCCGATGCCTGCGAGAAGCTGCGCTACGAAGCGATCTCCCGGCCCGAACTGCTTGGCGACGACGCCCAGCCGCGC
>NZ_BAAILP010000290.1:0-4673 GCF_054589055.1 Novosphingobium sp. 11B
CCCACGCCCCCACCCGACCACCCAACGATAGTACCCTAAGGGTGGTCGGGTGGGGGCGTGGGCCGGTGCCGCAAAAATCCGCCTGCGGCGGATTTTCAGATTACTTCTTGCGCAGTTCCTCGAGGATTTCCTTCAGCGCGATCAGTTGCGGATCAACCGGGGCTTCCGGTGCCGGAGCGGCTGCAGCGGCTTCGGCTTCCTGCTTCTTCACCGAATCGATCATCTTGTTGACCGAACGGACCAGCAGGAACAGCACGAAGGCGATAATCAGGAAGTTGACCACCTGGGTGATGAACTCGCCGTAGCCGATCATCGGCACGCCGGCCGCCTTCAGCGCGGCATAGTCGGTAAGGCTGCCCTTGTAGTCCGCCGGTGCGTCGCCCAGCTGGAAGAAATACTTTGAGAAATCGATGCTGCCGAACAGCCAGCCGATCACCGGCATGATCATGTTCTCGTTCAGTGACGACACGATCTTGCCGAAGGCGGCACCGATCATCACACCGACTGCGAGGTCCAGCACGTTGCCGCGCGCAATGAACTTCTTGAATTCGTCTACGATTGCCATGCGCCTGGTTCCCCTTTTGCCGGCCAAATGGAAATAAATCTGAGTGCTGTTTGACACACTCCACCCGGCCCCTCAAACGTTTGTTAACCGACCGGGTTTCCACCGAGCCCGTCCGGCGTCCTTGATCCGCCATCGCGGAGCGCTATCTATCGCGTGGAAGCCGCCGGTTCGCCCGGCGTGCAGTGGAGGAACGAAGTCCGATGACGCTCTTCAACGCCCGCTCGGCAAAGACCGGCCTGGTTCTCGCGGCGGCGCTTTCGCTGTCCGCCTGCGGTTTTAACTCGGTGCCGACCAAGCAGGAAGCCGCCAAGGCCAAATGGGCCGATGTCGAGGCCGCTTTCCAGGAACGCTCGAACCTCGTTCCCAACCTTGCCGCCGTCGCTAAGGGTGCGGCCGAGCAGGAAAAGTCGATCCTCGTCGGCGTGACCGAGGCCCGCGCCAAGGCCACCTCGGTGCAGATCAGCGCCGACGACCTCGGCGACCCGAAGAAGATGGAGCAGTTCCAGCAGGCGCAAGCCAACCTTGGCGCCGGCATCGGCCGCCTGCTCGCCAGCGTGGAAGCCTATCCGGACATCAAGTCCAGCACCAACTACCAGATGCTGCAGAGCCAGCTCGAGGGTCAGGAAAACCGCATCCGCGTCGCCATCCGCGACTACAACGGCGCGGTTCAGGACTACAACACCGAAGTCCGCACTTTCCCCTCGATGATCGGCGCGCGCCTGCGCGGAGCCGATCCGCTGGTGCCCTACAAGGCCGTTACGCCCGGCGCCGAAGCCGCCCCGAGCCTCGAAGGAAAGCTCTGATCCGATGGCCCGCATCCGGGCCGTCTCGCTGGCCGCGCTTCTGTGCCTGCTGGCCCTCGTTTCGGGGGCTGGCAGCGCATGGGCGCAGGCCGCGCAACTGCAGTTCCCCAAACTCACGGGGCGCGTCGTCGATGCCGCGAACATCATCCCCGACGCCGAGGAAGCGCAGCTGACGCAAAAGCTGGAGGCGCTGGAGAAGCAGTCGAAGCGCCAGTTGGTGGTGGCGACGATCCCTTCGCTCAATGGCTACGAGATTTCCGATTACGGCTACCAGCTGGGCCGCGCCTGGGGGATCGGGCAGAAGGGTGACAACAACGGCGCGATCCTCATCGTCGCACCCAACGAGCGCAAGGTGCGCATCGAGGTCGGCTACGGCCTCGAAGGCACACTGACCGACGGGATGAGCTTCCTCATCATCAACCAGCAGATCCTCCCCCGCTTCAAGGCCAACGATTACCCCGGCGGGATCGAGGCAGGCACCGACGCCATCATCAGGCAACTGACCCTGCCCCCCGAAGAGGCGCAGAAGATCGCCGCCCAGGCCGACAAGGCGCGCGCCGATCAGGGCGACGACATCTCGCCCGGCACGGTCATCTTCATTCTCTTCGTGATCTTCTTCTTCGTCCTGCCGATCATGCGCGCGGCCAGCCGGGGCGGACGGCGCAGCCGCTACGGCGGCATCGACACCCCGATCATCTGGTTCCCCACCAATTCCGGCGGTAGCAGTTGGGGTGGCGGCGGTGGCTGGGGCGGTGGAGACGGCGGCGGCTTCTCCGGAGGCGGCGGCGATTTCGGCGGCGGCGGCGCGAGCGGGGACTGGTAGGCCATGGCAAGACCCACATATCTCACACCCGAGGACCACGAGCGCATCCGCGCCGCAGTGGCCGAGGCCGAACTGCTCAGTTCAGGCGAGATCGTCACGATGCTGACCGACCGATCGGACGGCTACACCGACGTCGCGCTGGCGTGGTCGGCCTTCGTGGCGTTCCTGGCCCTCTCCGCGCTGGCGATCGCGCCTGATTTCTACATGGGTCTCTACGACGCACTGATCGCCGACTGGGGCCATGAGTGGTCGCCCGGAATGATCCTCTCGCTGGCGCTGGGCGTGGCGACGATCAAGTTCGCGGGGATGACGCTGCTGCAGCTGTGGCAGCCGCTCAAGTTCTTCCTGATCCCGGCGCCCATCCGCACCACCCGCGTCCACGGCCAGGCCACCCGCGCCTTCCGCATGAGCGCGGAGCGGCGCACCACCGGGCGCACCGGCATCCTCATCTACATCTCGATGCGTGAACACCGCGTCGAGATTCTCGCCGACGAAGCCATCGCCAGCAAAGTCGAGCCCGGCACCTGGGCCGACGCCATCGCCGCGATGCTGGGCGAACTGCGCGAGGGCCGCACCGCCGACGCCATGATCGCCGGCGTCGGCAAAGTCGGCGCGATCCTCTCCCTGCACGTCCCCCGCCTGCCGGACGACGTCAACGAACTGCCCGACGGAACCATCGAACTATGAGCATGCCGGATCATTACGATGCCGATCACCCCGTCGAAACGATGTGGGAAGGCCGCTTCATCACCGCGAAGAAGAAGGGCCGCTGGGAATACGTCGGCCGCGCGCGCGGCATCCGCGCCGCGGTGATCCTGGCGATCGACCCGGAAGACCACGTCATCCTCGTCGACCAGTACCGCGTGCCGCTCGGCAAGCGCTGCATCGAACTCCCCGCAGGGCTTGTCGGCGACGATGACGATAAGGCCGATGAGCACGCCGCCACCGCCGCCGCGCGCGAACTGGAGGAGGAAACCGGCTACCACGCAGGCCGCATCGAGAACCTCGGCGAGTTCTACTCTTCGCCCGGCATGGTCTCCGAAAGCTTCACGCTGTTCCGCGCGCACGATCTGGTGAAGGTCGGCGAAGGCGGCGGCGTCGACAGCGAGGACATCGTGGTGCACCGCGTGCCGCGTTCGGGGCTTGCACAGGCGCTCGAAACGTGGCGCGGCGAGGGATACGCGATCGACGTGAAGATGCTCACGCTGCTCGGCCCGTCCATCCTCGGCTGACATGCGCACCAACCCCGGCGTCTGCCAGCGCAAGGCGCGCTACGCCAGCGAAGCCGAGGCGCTGGAAGTCGCCGCGCGGGCGCCCTTCCCGCTGCGTCCGTACAAGTGCAGGCTGTGCCGCAAGTATCACCTGACCAGCCGGACCAAGGGCATGAAGCTGCCGAAGTTCGAACTGGAGAGGCGATCGAGTAATTCCTCCCCGAGCTTGTCTCGGGGAAGTGGCAGCCCGAAGGGCTGACGGAGGGGGAATTTCCTGAACTCGCGCCCTCCACCACCCGCTGCGCGGGCGGTTTCCCTCCCCGAGACAAGCTCGGGGAAGAATTTTGCTTACAGCGTCGTGAAGATCGCGCCGAAGTCCTTGCCGCCGTTGCCGGCCTCGACGAAGGCTTCGTAGATCTTCGTCGCGTGCTCGCCCATCGGCACGGTGGCGCCCGCCGTCTCAGCGCCGCCCATGGCGAGACGCAGATCCTTAAGCATCAGCGCCGAGGCGAAACCGCCCGCATAGCCATTGTCCGCCGGGCTGGCCGCGCCGACGCCCGGTGCCGGGGTATAGTCGTTGAGCGACCAGCAGTAGCCGGTGGACTTCGAGCTGATCTCGTAGAACTTCTGCGGATCGAGGCCCGCCTTCTCGGCCAGCGCCAGCGCCTCGCAGGTGCCGATCATGTGGACCGCGAGCAGCATGTTGTTGCACATCTTGGCAACCTGCCCCGCGCCGCTCTCGCCCGCGAGAATGACGGCTTTGGCCATCGGTTCGAGCACGACTTTCGCCTTCTCGAACGTGGGTGCCGGACCGCCCACCATGAAAGTAAGCGTGCCGCCGTTGGCCGCCGCGATGCCGCCCGAGACCGGGGCATCGACCATCTCGTAGCCCGCCGCCGTCGCCAGCTCGGCCACTTCGCGCGCCGTGGCGAGGTCGATGGTCGAGCAGTCCAGGAACAGCGCGCCCGCCGGGGCCTTGCCGATCACGTCGGCAGTGTAGACCGCCTTCACGATGCCGCCGTTGGGCAGCATCGTGACGACGGCTTCGGCGTCCTTCACCGCGTCGGGGACGGCGGTATAGGTGGCGCAGCCGTTCTCGGCCGCCTTGGCCAGCGCGTCGGCGGACAAGTCGAAGGCGTGGACTTCGTGGCCCGCCTTGACGAGGTTTGCGGCCATGCCGCCGCCCATATTGCCCAGGCCGATGAATGCGATCTTCATGGAATATCTCCCCTCCCGCTTGCGGGAGGGGCCGGGGGTGGGCCTTCTCCCGA
>NZ_BAAILP010000290.1:4833-18245 GCF_054589055.1 Novosphingobium sp. 11B
CACACCCCGGGGCGCTTCTCGACGAAGGCGGCCATGCCTTCGGCCTTGTCCTCGGTCGCGGTGAGCACCTGGAACATGCGGCGCTCCAGCACGAGGCCGGTGTCGAGCGTGGTCTCGAAGGCGAGGTTGACCATTTCCTTGTTCATGGTCGCGGCGAGCGGCGGCATCGCGGCGATCGTCGCGGCCGACTTCAGCGCCGTCTCCAGCAGGTCGGCGAGCGGTACGACTTGGCTGACGAGACCCGAGCGCTCCGCCTCCGCAGCATCCATCATGCGGCCGGTGAGGCACATGTCCATGGCCTTCGACTTGCCGACGGCGCGGGTCAGGCGCTGCGAGCCGCCCATGCCCGGCGCGACGCCGAGCTTGATCTCGGGCTGGCCGAACTTCGCGTTTTCCGAGGCGATGATGAAGTCCGCCATCATCGCCAGTTCGCATCCGCCACCCAGCGCGAAACCGTTGACGGCCGCGATCCAGGGCTTGCGGGTGGTCTTGACGATCTGGCTGGTCCAGCCAGCGAAGAAGTCCTCCGAATAGAACTCGGCGCTGGGCTTGTCCGACATCTCCTTGATGTCGGCGCCAGCCGCGAAGGCCTTCTCGCCCGAACCGGTGATGACCGCGCAGCCCTGCGACGGGTCTGCCTCGAAGGCGGCGAAGGCCGCGATCAGATCGGCCAGAACCTTCGAATTCAGCGCGTTGAGTGCCTGCGGACGGTTGAGCGTGATGAGCGTGACGCCGCCCTTCTGCTCGACCAGGATCGTTTCGTACGTGCTCATAGGGGCTTCCATTCCTCTTCGGGGGAAAGGGGCGCGAAGATCGCGTCCAGCATCTCTTCGGTCACGCCTTCGGGCGTAGCCGGGTTCCATTGCGGATTCTGGTCCTTGTCGACGATGACCGCGCGCACCCCTTCCGCAAAGTCCGGCAGGACCAGCACGCGGGCGCCGAGGCGGTATTCCATGGCCATGTTCTGCGCGAACGTCTCCAGCCCCAGCGAGGCTTCGAGCTGGCGCAGCGAGACCTTGCAGGCCTGCGGGCTCTTGGTGCGCAGGCTCGCGAGTTCCTTCACCGCCCATTCGCCGCCATCGCTTTCCAGCGAGGCCAGCACCTGTTCCAGCGTGTCGAAGACGAAGTGCTTGCGGATCGCACCGGCGTTGGCGGCAACTTTGGGTTCGGGTGCCTTGACCGAGAGCGCGGCGAGGACGCCGCCGATCTCGTCGCCCGCAGCGATCCGGCTCTTGGCCTCGGCCAGCGCTTTAGAGGGAAGGTAATGCGTCGAAAGGCCCGCCCAGAGGCACTCGGCGCCGTCGAAGCGCGCGCCGGTCAGTGCGAGGAACTGGCCCACGCGGCCGTCCAGGCGCGAGAGATACCAGCCGCCGCCGACGTCGGGGAACAGGCCGATGCCGGTTTCGGGCATGGCGTAGCGGGTGTTCTCGGTCGCCACGCGGTACTTGGCGGGCTGCGAGATGCCGACGCCGCCGCCCATGGTGATGCCATCCATGAAGGCGACGATCGGCTTGTCGTACGTGAACAGCTGGTGGTTGAGGCGGTATTCCTCGAAGAAGAACCTGCGCCCCTCCACGCCGCCGTCGTTAAGCGCGGAATGGCGCAGCAGGTTGATGTCGCCGCCCGAGCAGAACCCGCGCCCTTCGGCGTGGTCGATCAGCACGACTTCCACCGCGTCGTCGGTGGCCCACGCGGTCAGCTGCGCGCTCATCGCCTCGCACATGGTGAGCGTCAGCGCATGGATTGCCTTGGGGCGGTTGAGCGATATGACGCCTGCGACGCCTTCGCGCCGGAACAGCACTTCGTCAGTCATGAAGGCCCCCTTACTTGACCAGTTCGCGGCCGACGATCATGCGCATGACCTCGTTGGTGCCTTCGAGGATGCGATGGACGCGCAAGTCGCGCCAGAAGCGCTCGATCGGATAGTCCTTGAGGTAGCCGTAGCCGCCGAAGATCTGCAGCGCGCGGTCCACCACCGAGGAGCCGGTGTCGGTGGCGATCAGCTTGGCCATCGCGGAGAAGCGCGTCTTGTCGGGCGCGCCCGCCGTCACCTTGGCGGCAGCAAGGTAGAGCAGCGCGCGGGCGGCCTCCAGTTCGGCGGCCATGTCGGCGAGGCGGAACTGGGTGTTCTGGAACTCGGCGATCGGCTGGTCGAACTGCTTGCGGTCCTTGGCATACTGCACCGCCTCGTCGAGGCAGCGCTGCGCTCCGCCGAGCGAGCAGGCGCCGATGTTGAGGCGGCCGCCGTCGAGGCCCGCCATCGCGAACTTGAAGCCGTCACCCTCGGCGCCGACGCGGTTCTCGGCTGGGATGCGCGCGTCCTCGAACACGACCTGCGCGGTGGGCGAGGCGTTCCAGCCCAGCTTCTTCTCCGGCGCGCCGAAGCTGACGCCGGGGGTGTCCTTGTCGACCACGAAGCACGAGATGCCGCGCGACTTGTGCTCGCCGGTGCGGGCCATGACGACGTAGACATCGTTGACGCCGCCGCCGGAGATGAACTGCTTGGTGCCGTTGAGCACATAATGATCGCCGTCCAGCCGCGCGGTCGTCTTGAGCGCCGCCGCGTCCGATCCCGAGCCGGGTTCGGTCAGGCAGTAGGACGCGATCTTCTCCATCGACACGAGGTCTGGCAGGTAGCGGTCCTTGAGCTGCTGGTCGCCGAATTTGTCGATCATCCACGCGCCCATGTTGTGGATCGAGATATAGGCGCTGGTCGCCGGGCAGCCGTAGGACATGGCCTCCATGATGAGCGCCGCGTCGAGACGGCCAAGGCCGATGCCGCCGCTTTCCTCGGACACGTAGATCGCGCCGAAGCCCAGTTCGCCCGCGGCCTTCCAGACGTCGACGGGATAGTGATGCTGCTCGTCCCACTCCGCCGCGAAGGCGGTGATCCGGTCGGCGGTGAACCGCTGCGCCGTTTCCTGGATCGCGAGCTGGTCTTCGGTGAGGCCAAACTGTTCGGTCATCGTGATTCCTGTTTGGCCATGAGGCCCTGTTTCGTCATGGGCGCTGTCAACCGCAGCGGGTGTATGTGAGCGGTCCCGGCATCGCGTCCTTGCCGTAGTCCCGCCGGATCATCGTCTTGCCGTCCTCAGCCACGTCGAGCACGACGTCGTTGGTCCAGCTCTGGCCTTCGCCAGTGTAGTCGAAGGTGCCCCGGATGCGGCTTTCGCCGGCTTCCTTGATTTCGCCCAGCTTCGCCACCGACTCGTAGAACTTGAGCTGGTCTGCCGAGACTTCGAGCAGGCCCTTCGCATCGCCCTTCGTACTTGTGCAGTCGGCCGGGACGAGGCCCCAGCGGCCGCGGATCGTCTCGGGGATTTCCGATGCGCTCGCCCCCCTATCTGCACCGAGGCCACCGGCATCGAGCCCCGCTTCGCTCGCCTCGACCGGGGCGGGCGATTCCTGGAACACTTCCTCGGTCTCGGTCGGCGCCGCCGTGGTGGTGGCGTCAGGCTGCTTCGAGCAGGCACCCAGCGCCAGCGCGGCGGTCAAGGCGAGAAAGGGAAGCGTGCGGGTCATCGGTCATCTCCATCCACGGCACCGGATAAAAGGTGTGGAACGCTCCACCCCTCTACCCGGTTGCCGCACGAAGATCAGCCCACCAGTGCGATGATATCCTTGCCGAACAGCGCTTCGTCCGACGGGATCACCTTGTGCTGCGCCAGCGGCTTCGACACCCAGGTCTCGTTGATGAGATCGCGCCACGTCACGTTGTTGTTGGTGCCGTTGCCGCCCCACGAACCGCAGCCCAGCGAGAAGGTCTGGCGCATGCCGTTCCACACGTTGCCCGAGTTCGAGGCCGACTGCGGCTGGTTCACCATCACGCGGCTGGTCTTGGTGCCCTCGGCCAACTTCATGATGTTGGCGTCGCTCTGCGAATAGATGCCGCAGGAATGGCCCTGGCCCTGGTAGCCCTGGATAGCGTTGGTCAGGCGGATCGCCTCGTCGATGTCCTTCGCGCGGTAGAGCGCCATGGTGACGGTCATCTTCTCGCCCGAGAACTTGTAGTCCGGGCCGTAGCCGGTTTCGGGCACGATGAAGAAGGCAGTGCCTTCGGGGATCGCGAAGCCGGCATAATCGGCGATGAACTTGGCCGACTGGGCGACGACCTTGGCGTTGATGTGCTCGCCGTCTTCCCAGATCGCGTTCTGCAGCCTGGTCTTGTTCTCACCCTCGATGATGAAGCCGCCCTTGGCCTTCAGCTTTTCGAGCATGGTGTCGTAGATCGCGTCGAGCAGGATCACCGCGTTGTCCGACGAGCACGAAGCGGCATAGTCCAGCGTCTTCGAGAGCAGGATCTTGGCGGCGGCGTCATCGAGGTCGGCGGTGTCGTCGACGGTGATGACCGCGTTGCCCACGCCCACGCCCAGCGCCGGAGTGCCCGACGAATAGGCCGCCTTCACCATCGGCGTGCCGCCGGTGGCGAGGATGCGGTCGCACTGCTTCATGACTTCGTTGGTCTTCTCGACCGAGGGCTGCTCGATCGGGATCACGAGGTCGGCGGGCGCGCCCATCTTGACCAGCGCGTCGCGCATCAGGTTGCAGATCTTGGCGTTGATGAACTTGGCGCGCGGGTGCGGGCAGATGATGATCGAGTTGCGGCCCTTGACCGCGCTGATCGCCTTGATGACCGGGGTCGCCTCGGGGTTGGTCGAGGGCGAGAGCGCACCGATCACGCCGACCGGCTTGGCCAGCTTGACGATGTTGCGCTCGGGGATCTCGTCGATAATGCCGACCGACTTGTCGTCGATGATGTCGTAGAGAGTGGCGCGGGTCTTGACCGAAATCTTCTTGAACTTGCCCTCGTAGTTGCCGAGCTGCGTTTCCTCGACGGTCTCGCGGGCGATTTCCTCGTCCATGCCGGGCTTGCACACGGCGTAAACCATGCCGCGGATCCAGGTGTCGACCTGCTCCTGTGTGGCGTTTTCGATCTGCGCCTGCGCGGCGCGCGAACGGGCGACCAGTTCGGCGACTTCGGCGGCGACGGGGGTTTCGGCGATCAGTTCGGCAGTGGCCATGTCCATCTTCCCTTAAAATTTGCGCGCAGGTGTCCGGCGAGGCCCCGCGTTTCGCTGGCATCCGGATCGTCCCTCGCCTTCACGAGTAGGCGATCCGCCACACACTCCTCACCTGCACCTTTGAGCAGGGCGAAGCAAGTTTAATTAATCGCGCGATTAAAACGCCGGGTTGCAAAAACAGCATCTGAGGACGCGGTTCGTGCAATGATCGCCCGCCGGACGATTTCGCCATGAATACCGGTGCCCCCTTGCCCGGCACAGGCCTTACAGGCACTAGGGATGCACGATATCGCGATGGCGCTTCCGTTCGGAAATGCTAACTGCGGTTCCATATGACGAACACCCGGCGCGCAAGGTCGCCGCCGGCACAACAGACGAAGGTGACATGCGCGTGAGTGAGACGACCATCGATGCGGCGGAATTCCGTAAGGTCCTGGGCACCTATCCCACCGGCGTCTGCGTCATCACCGCGCTGGACGAAGGCAAGCCGGCCGGCATGGTGGTCGGCAGCTTCACCTCGGTATCGCTCGACCCGCCGCTGGTCGGCTTCTTCCCGGACAAGTCATCGACCTCGTGGCCGCTGATCGAGAAGGCCGGCCACTTCTGCGTGAACGTCATGGCCAGCGACCAGGGGCCGGTCTGCAAGGCCGTCACCGCCAAGGGCGAAGCCAAGTTCGTCGGCGTCGAATACGCCATCTCGGACCATGACCTGCCGGTCATCGCCGACTCCATCGCCGCGATCGAGTGCAAGCTCTACTCGGTGACCGAAGCGGGCGATCACTGGTTCGTGCTGGGCCAGGTGCTGCGCATGGAGACCGTGCGCGAGGACGAGCCGATGCTGTTCCATCGCGGCCGCTACGGCAGCTTCGCGGAGAAGATGTAACAATCCCGTCGTCCCGGACTTGCTCCGGGGCGACGTATCGCTTCGGCGGTTTGACTCTCCCGGCACATATGCTGTTCACCTGTTCAGCATTATTGATCCGGGAGAGCATTGCACATGACACGTTCGCTTGACGGCAAAGTCGCCGTCGTCACCGGCGCGGGTTCGGGGATCGGCCGGGGCATCGCGCTGCGGCTGGCCGAGGACAAGGCCGCCATTGCGGTGTGGGACCTCAACCCCGAAGGCGCGACAGAGACGGTGAAGCAGATCGAGGCGGCGGGCGGCAAGGCGCTGGCCATCACCGTCGACTGCTCGGACAAGGCCGCGATCAAGGCTGCTGCCGACGAGACCCGCGCGAAGTTCGGCGCCATCACCATCCTCGTCAACAACGCCGGCATCGCACCGTTCACGCCGTTCATGGACGTGCCGGAAGAGGAATTCGACAAGGTTATCCGCATCAACCTCAAGGGTCCCTGGCTAGTGACCCGGGAGATCGTGCCGGACATGCTGGCCGCCAGTTGGGGGCGGATCATCAACATCACCTCCTCTTCCACGCAGTCGGGTTCGTTCGCGCAGAGCCATTACGTCGCCTCGAAGGGCGGGCTGCTGGGGCTGACCAAGGCGCTGGCAATGGAACTGGGCAAGACCGGGATCACCGCGAACATGATCCCCCCCGGCTCGATCGACACCCCCATGCTGCGCGGCGCGCCGATCGACGCGGATGCCTATGGCGCCTCGCTGCCGGTCGGGCGGCTCGGCCAGGTGGCGGACATCGCGGCCGCGGCGGCGTTCCTCGCTTCCGATGAAGCGGGCTACATGACCGGGCAGACGATCAGCACCAACGGCGGCCGCTACATGGGTTCGGCCTGAGCCATCCTGGGTCCCGGGCTTGCCCCGGGACCGGCGGCGGCCTTTAGGCGAGAGCTGCGACGGGTGCTTTCATCCCGGCGCGCCGCGCTTTAAAGTCCTGGCATGACCTCGCAATTCCGCATCCCCGTGGGCGGCGCCGTCCTCAGCGGCGAGCGCCGCGACGCCCCCGGAACCCCGCTGGTACTGGCACACGGCTTCGGCGGATCGCGGCGCGACTGGGACCCGCTGGTCGCCGCCCTCACCGTGCCGCGCCCGTTGATCGCCTACGATCAGCGCGGCTTCGGCGACTCCGACATAGGCACCGACATTGACGACTCGGCTTATTCGCATGCCGACGACCTCCTCGCCGTGCTCGATGCGCTGGGGATCGCCGAGGCGGACTTGTGCGGCATGTCGCTGGGCGGCGCGACGGTACTGAACTTCGCGCTCGACCACCCGGAGCGGGTGCGGCGGCTGGTTCTGGTGAGCCCCCTGATGGTCGGCTGGACCTGGACCGCCGACTGGGTCGAGCGCTGGAAGGCGATCGGCCGCGCCGCCCGCGCGGGCGACATGGCACAGGCCCGCGCGCTGTGGTGGGAGCACCCGCTGTTCGACGCGGTGCGGGAAACCCCCGCCGCAGCCGCCATGCGCGCCTCGATCGAGGCTTTCCACGGCCGCCAGTGGGTGCAGGACGCCCAGCGCCCCGCCCTCCCCGACAGCGAGCGGCTGGGCCAGCTCGCGATGCCGGCCCTGCTGCTGACCGGCGGGTGCGACACCGCCGACTTCCGCATGATCGCCCAGGCCATCGCCGCGATGGGACAGCGCGTCATCCGCATAGACCATGAAGCGGCGGGGCACATGCTCAACCTCGAAATGCCCGGGACGATCGCGGCCGAGATAGAGCGGTTCCTCGGCTAGACCGGTGCATCCTCCACCATCATCGCCGCCGCGCGCGCATCGAGAATATGCTGCAAATGGTTGACCGGATCGCCCACGGTCACCCCGCCCTCCACCGGGATCGCCGCGCCGGTCATGTGCCGCGCGGTCGCTGGCGAGGAACAGCGCGACTTGGACTGCGTCCTCGGGCTCTCCCCGCCACTTGATGAGCTGGTTGGAGAGGTAGACCGCGTTCACCCCCTCCTCGATCCGCGCCGCCAGCGCGGTGTCGGCTCCCGCCTGCCCGAACGAGGACAGCCCGGTGAGCACATGTCCCGGCACCAGGCAGTTCACCCGGATGCCATGCCGTGCAAGGTCGATGGCCGAGGACTTGGCGAACTGGACCAGCGCCCCCTTGGAAGCCCGGTAGGTCATCATCCCCATGCCCGCCAGCGTCCCCGCGATCGACGCGTTGCTGAGGATCACCCCGCCCCGCCCTTGCCTGCGCCTCACCCGCGCCGCATTGCGCGTCCCCAGCATCGGCCCCAGCACGTTGACGCGCATCACCCGGTCGAAGTCGGACAGCTCGTCGTCGAGGAAGTTCGGCCAGGGGCAGGTCGATATGAAGACCGCCGAGGGCCTCGACCTCGTCAAGCGCATGGTCGCCACGGCCGACATCCTGATCGACAACATCCGCTACGGCGATTCCACCGCAGGCGCCTGCGGGGCGCTCGCCTGCGTGGTGGCGCTTCATCACCGCGAAAGCACCGGTGAGGGCCGGTTCATCGATCTGTCCGCCGTGGAAGCGATGACCGGCCTCGTCGGCGACAGCCTTTCGCCGCGAGCGTCATCGGTGCGGTGCCGGAGGCCGACGGCAACTTCCATCCCGAGATGTGCCCGCACAGCGCATACCCTTGCGCGGAGCACGGCTGGACAAGTATCGCAGTGGCGAACGAAGCCGAATGGCAGGCGTTGTGCCAAGTGCTCCAAGCCCCCGCACTGGCCGCCGACGAGCGCTTCGCCGCCCTCGCCGACCGGCTTTTGAACCGCTTGGCGCTGGACGCTGCGATCGGCGCGCTGACCGTCTCGCACGATGCTGCGCAACTTGCCGAAAAGCTCAGGAATGCAGGCGTTTTGGCGTTCAAGTCGATGAGTTCGCTGGACCTCGTCACCGTTGCATTCCTATGGCAGCGGCAGGCATATCGCCTGGTCTCCGATCACCGCTCCGGCACTCGCCCGATCATCGGCCCGTCCTGGCGGACCAGCCCCGATCCGCCCCTCATCGAACGCGGCGCGCGGTTGCTCGGGGAGCATAACGGCTACGTCTAACGCGATCTGCTGGGCTTGCGGAGGGGCGAAATGGACGATCTGATCGCGCGCAAGGTGATCGACTAGGGGCATTCCCCGGTCGGCCAAATTCGGGGAGGACATCATGAAACTAGGCTTTGCGATGCCGCACATGCTGCGGCTCAAGGCGACGATGCAGCCGTGGGAAACTGAGGTTACCGGCGCCGATCAGACCCGCCTTGCGAAATGGGCGGAAAAGCTGGGTTTCGAGATGATCGCCGTGCCCGAGCATCACGTCATTCCGAAAAGCCACGTCGATCTTTCCGGGCCTTTCTACTTCAATGCCTATGCCGCCATGGCCTATATCGCCGGGGCGACCGAGCGGGTGCGCGTCAATTCGTGCATCGCGATCCTGCCGGCGCAGCATCCGATCGTCACGGCCAAGGCGCTCTCGACGATGGACTGGCTGTCGAGCGGCCGGGTCACGATCACTTTCGCCGTCGGCTGGCTCGAGGAGGAATTCGCGCTGCTCGGTGTCCCCTTTCACGAACGCGGGGCAATGGCGGAGGAGTACATTCAGGCGATCATCGCACTGTGGACTCAGGAAAATCCCGCATTCGAGGGGAAATACGTCGCATTCCGAGATGTCGCCTTCGAGCCGAAGCCGGTACAGAAGCCGCATCTGCCCGTCTGGTTCGGTGGTGATGCCGACGCCGTCCTCAAGCGCGTTTCCCGCTATGCGCAAGGCTGGTGGCCATTCCTGACCAAGCCCGAGGACATTCCCGCGCGCATCGACTTCATCCGCTCCCAACCCGACCATAACGGCCAGTTTGCGGACATCTATTACGGCATGTCCACCAGCCGCGTCGGCGAGGGTCATGCGGTGCTCGACGACCCCACCGCCCGTCCCGGCCAGACGAAACAGGAGATCATCGACCGCCTCGGCTGGCTGAAATCCCTGGGTGTCACATGGAGTTCCGTGCCCATCCCGGCCCTTCCCGGCATCCAGGCCTATTACGATTACACCCAATGGATCGCCGAGGAGATCATGCCCGCGATCCGGTGAGCGAACGTCGCCGCGATGCCTGCGACGAACGCCTTGACCTGATGGCACTCAACGGCCCTTAACGGCACGCAGAACGGGGAGAGCGACACATGAGCCCACCAAGACCGAGGCCGAAACTGGACCAGGAAAACACGGCGTTCTGGACCAGCGGCGCCGAGGGCGAACTGCGCATCGTTCGCTGCAGCGACTGCGGCGAATACACCCATCCGCCCCGCATCCTATGCCGCCATTGCCAGTCCGAAAACGTAGCCGCGCAGGCTGTCGCCGGGACCGGGGTAATCGACACTTTCACGGTCAATCACCAGCCCTGGGCCAAGGACCTCCCCGTCCCCTACGTCATCGCCCGCGTCGCGCTCGACGGAGTGCCCGGCGTCTACCTCACCACCAACATCGTGAACTGCCCGGTCGAGGCCGTCGCGTTCGGCGATCCGGTCCGCGTGGTGTTCGAGGAGCAGGCCGGCATCTTCTATCCCTTGTTCGAGAAGGTCGGCTGATGGCCCGCGAAGCCTACATCACCGGCGTCGGCCAGTCCGAGGTGGGCGTGCGCCTGCCCCGCCATCCGCTGCTGCTGACGCTCGACGCCGCGAAGGAGGCGATCGCCGAGGCGGGCCTTACCTTCGGGCAGATCGACGGCGTGTTCTCGTTCCCCGGCAAGAGCCACGGCTACCTCGCCTTCTCGCCCGTCGGCACCGACGAGGTGATCGAGGCGCTCGGCATCAAGTCGAAGTGGCAGATGGGCGGACTGGAGCAACCGGCGCAGCTCTCCGCCATCGGTATGGCGGCGTGGGCGGTGAAGCAGGGCATCTGCCGCCACGTGCTGTGCTACCGTACCGTCTACGAGGCGGGCGGCATGGCCGATCCGGCGACCTACATGGGTGCGCGGTCGGACACCGTCTCCGGCGCCTCGCAGTGGACCAGCCCGTTCTGGGCGACTTCGGCCGCCTGCTGGACCGCGCAATATGCCGCGCGCCACGTCCACAAATACGGGTTGACGCGCGAACAGTTGGGCCAGATCGCCATCAACGGTTCCAAGAACGCCATGCTCAACCCAAGGGCGCGCGCGATCACCAAGGAGGAACTGACGCTCGACAAGTACATGTCGGCACGGATGATCTCGACGCCGCTGTGCCTCTACGACTGCGACCGTTTCTCCGACGCCTCCACGGTGGTGATCGTCTCAGCCGGCGATGCGCTCGACGAGATCACATGCGAGCCGATCCGCATCGCCGCGATGTCGGGCTCTGTCGACCGGTATTCGTGGGATCAGGTCGAGTGGCCCGCCGCCTACGATGCCGGGCGCGACCTGTGGCAGCACACCGATTACACCGTAGGCGATGTCGATACCGTGCAGTTCTACGACGGCTTCGCCTATCTGCCGATCACCTGGCTGGAGGGTCTGGGCTTCTGCGAGAAGGGCGAAGGCGGCCGCTTCATCGAAGGCGGCACCCGCATCGCGCGCGATGGCCAACTACCGCTCAACACCGCAGGCGGTCAGCTTGGCGCGGGCCGCCTGCACGGCTTCGGCTTCGCGCACGAGGCGGTGACGCAGCTGCGCGGCAAGGCAGGCGAGCGGCAGATCCCCGGCGATCCCAGAGTCGCGGTGGCGACATCCGGCGGCGGCCCGCTCGCGGCGGCGCTGCTGCTGGCGAAGGACTAGACGGCTCCGGCCTGGCGGGCTCTCCTCTCGCGAGGTCGGGGATACGGAAGAAGGCTTCGAAAAGCTCAGCCTGCCCCTTTGACAAGCTCAGGGTGAGGGGCGGTTGTGCAAGAACCTCCAATCCCGCTCAGGCTGAGCTTATCGAAGCCCCAGCGCAATCACGCAACCGTCGGCGGCACCACGCTCGCCTTCGCCCGCTTGACCGGCTTGGCGCGCTTCAGCCCGATCAGCGGGCGCAGCGGGCCGACCTCGCGGCCAACGAGATAGAACAGCCAGGAACCGCCCGCCACTACCGCGCAGAGCACCAGAAACTCCGGCAGAGCCGTCAGTCCCTTGTCGCGCAGCCAGTAGCTGACCAGCACCATCACCGTCTGGTGCGCGATGAACACCGGGAACACCGCCTCGGCCAGCATGCCGCGCCAACGGGCGTCACGGTTCCAGAACCGATCGGCGATGCCGAACAGAGCGATCACGGTGCCCCAGCACTGCACCGCCTTGGCGAAGTCCAGCGGCTCCATCCATGCATGCGGAGTGCGCACGTTGCCGGGGAAGTACCACGCCTCGAGAGCGACGAAGGCGTAACCCGCCAGCCCCACGACCAGCGCCCATTTCCACTGCCGTGCGATCGCCGCCCGCAGCGGTTCCGAGTTGCGCAGCAGGTAGCCGAACAGGAACATGCCGCCATAATGGAGGTGCGCGCAAAGGTCGTTGAGCAGGCTGTGAGTGTCGGTCCAGCCGTCGCCCGGCGCGCGTACTGCATAGATGGCCAGGCATCCGAACGGCAACAGCCACGGCCCCGACAGCAGCTTCTCCGATCCTCGCGCCAGCGCGGCGCGCCAGCTTGCAGGCAGCACCATTACCGACACGCAAAGCGCGACCGTATAGGCGAGCAGGTAGATCACGAACCACAAGTGCATGATCGCGGGCAAATCCTCGTGGATCACCCGGCGGAAACTGAAGGCATCGTGGAACAGGAAGTAGGCGTAGCCATGGGCATAGCCACTGTTGAGCAGACCCATGTAAGGTTGTGGCGGCACGATCACCGTCAGGCCGAACAGCAGCGGAATGCCCAGCCGCAGCAGGCGGCTCCTGAGAAAGCTCCCGGCATCGCGCTCCCGGGAAAACAGCGCCGCGCTGGCGTAGCCCGAAATCGCGAAAAGCAGCGCCAGCCGCCAGGCGCTGAGGCCCAGCAACGGGATTTCCGCCCACCACACCACGCCGCGCGTGGGCGTCTGGTAGCCCCATGGCGTGAACGAGAAGCCGACATGATAGAAGATCAGCATCACGAAGGCGCCCACGCGCAACCAGTCCATTCCGTAGTGGCGTTGGCTGGGGGCGGGGTTCATCGCTATCCGTCAAGTCTTCGGCCCGCCACGCGGGTCAGGGGTGCCCGCAAGAAGCGGCATGTATTTGCAGGGCTCATTAAGCGCGTTGTCACCACTCTGCAATCGCGCGGTTGTAATAGACGGTAACGCGGGGCCTGTCCGGTTTCATCGGTTCCGGAGCCAACTGCGGTTGGTCCGCCGCGCGCGAGCGCCCAGCATCGCGGTCATGACTTCACCCGAAGCGTCCGTCGCACCCCGGCCCGCTCGCAAGCGACCTGCCACCTCGATCGAACGGGCGGCCTATGCCCCAGACCTTCGCGCGCCACTGCGTCCGCCGGAGAGTGTCGGTGCGGCCGTGCCGGGCGGGGCGATCGTCCTGCTCGTCCACGACGGCCTGGAGAGCGCCGTTCGCGAAGCCGTGCAACGCGGCATGGAGCGCGCCGTGGCCACG
>NZ_BAAILP010000290.1:18430-22896 GCF_054589055.1 Novosphingobium sp. 11B
CCTCGGCGGGCGCAGCGATCTTGTGGACGTGTGCGACCGCGCGCGGACCCGCTGCCTGCGCATCGGTCTGGCGCCCGAGTTGTCCTGCGACGAACGGGCCGCCACCGCGCTGACCGTGCGCCGTCTGGTGACGCTGGGCCATGCGCGGATCGGACTTGTAGCCGGGCCGGAAACCTCCCCCGGCGCCCGGCAACGCGAACTCGGCTATCTCGATGCCATGGCCGAACATGGGCTCGACCGGGGCCCGGCGCTGATCGTGCCGGGCGACGATACGTTCGAGTCCGGCATGGCCGCCGGACGGCTGCTGCTGGAGATCAGTCCGCGGCCGACCGCGATTCTCGCCTGCAACGACGACATGGCCGCCGGCGTCCTTCATGCGGCCGCACAGGCGGGCGTGCCGGTTCCCGAAGCGCTATCGCTCGTCGGGTTCGACGACACCTCGATCGCCCGCCGCCTGCTTCCTCCGCTGGCCTCGGTGCGCATCCCCTGGGAGCGCATCGGCCACGAGGCGATCAACCGGATACTGGACCGGAGCGCGGCACCGCCCGGCCCTTTCGATGCGCAACTGGTAGAGCGCGCCTCGCTAGCCGTGCTCACGTGAAAGCCGGCAGTTCCTCGAAGGTGAAGCCGTTGCCCGGGGCACATCGCTGCACCTCGATGACGCTCCCCTCCGGGTCGCATGCCCGACAGCGACGAAATCGCGGTCGTTGAACGTCATCCCGCATGCCCTCAGGTGCGCGATATCCCGTTCGATGTCGGTCACGTCGATACGGAAATGCGTGTAGCCCCGATCGTTGGGCCGCAACGGCCGGTCGAGGTCGGAAGGCGGCGCGGTATATTCGAACATCTCGATGTAGCAACCGCCCACCCGCAACACATACCCTTTTGCGACAGAGCCCCGCAGATCGACGATGTGGTCCATGACCGGCTCCCGCGCCCAGGAAAGCCCGTCGGCGTCCACCGGCGCAAAGCCCGGCGCGTCGCAATAGAGGCGCTTCATCCGCTCGAGATCTCGGCAGTTCATGCCGATATGGTGGATGCCGCGGATCATGGCGCTTTTCTTCCTTTGTCCCGACCGAAGGCTATCCGCAGCCCGGGCAGAAATGACAACGCCGCAGGCTTGACCCCATCGGAGCAATGCGCCCGCTCAAATGGCAGTTCCGTTAGCGAACGTTTTACCATAAGGAATTAAACCATTGTGGATCCATTGGCGGATGGATGGCGCAAGGGGGCCAATCTTGTATCTGCAGACCGACCGGCATCGTACCGCCATCCGCCCGCTTACCGACGGTCGCCTCGTGTCACGGGCCGCGGCGCTGGTCGGGCTCAGCGCCTGGAGCTGCGACCTCGCTACCGAGCAACTCGAATGGACCGACGGCGTCTTCGAAATCTTCGGCCTCTCCCACGACACGCATTTCGAACGTCGCGATACCGTCGCCCTCTACCATGAGGAATCTCGCGAGATCATGCTGCGCCTGCGCGCGCAGGCGATCGAGACAGGCTCCGGCTTCTCGATGGAAGCGCAGATTCGCCAGCCGGGCGGCGAGGCGCGCTGGCTGAGGCTGGCCGCCAACACGCGAGTGGAAAATGGGCGCGCGGTCCAGATCTACGGCATGAAGCAGGACATCACGCAGGAGCGCCTGCAGTGGGAACAGCTGCGCCGCCTTGCCGAGAACGACCCGCTCACGGGCCTCGGCAACCGGGCGCGGTTCCAGTCCGAATTCCTCGACCTTCCCGCCGGGTCGGAACGGCTGTCGCGCATCGGTGCGCTGGCGATGTTCGACCTCAACGACTTCAAGGCGATCAACGACCGCTGGGGGCACGCCGCCGGGGATGCCTGCATCGCCCGCTTCGGGGAACGCCTGGCCACTGCCTTCCCCGGCGCCCGTCTGATCGCCCGCATCGGCGGTGACGAATTCGCGGCGCTGCTACCCGCCACGATGCCCGCCGCAACGCTGGAAAGCGCCGTGCGCCGCCGCATCAACCGCCTCGTCACCCGGGTCGAGTGGCAGGGTACGCTGATCCCCATCGGTGTCAGTGCCGGTCTCGCCTTCATCGACGGATCGCCGGAGGCCACCTTCGCCGCCGCCGATGCCGCGCTCTATGCCGCCAAGCGCAGCGGCCGCAACGTGCTGCGGGTGGCGGCCTGAAACTCCCGTCAGATCAAAGGCAACCCCCAAACCCCGCTCAGACTGAGCAGACTATTCCGGCTCCACCCAAGTCGTGCGGGTGACGCGCGGGGAGAGATATTTCGTCGCCGTCCAGCCGCCGTCCACCACGATCGACTGCCCGTTGATCATCTCGCTGCCCGGCAGGCACAGGAAGGCGATGACCGAGGCGATGTCCTCCGGCTGGGCGAGGCGCGGATAGGGCGTGGTCTCGACGTTGGCGCGCTTGAAGCCCTCGTCCTCGAAGCGGTGGCGCACCATGTCGGTCATCGTCACGCCCGGTGCCACGCAGTTGGAGCGGATGCCGCGCGGGCCGTATTCGCAGGCCATGTGCTCGGTCATCGACTTGAGCCCGCCCTTGGCCGCCGAATAGGCCCCGCCGCGCCGTCCGCCGATATGCGCGAATGTACTCGTCACGTTGACCACGCTGGCGCCCTCCCCCAGATGCGGGATCACGTCGCGGCAGAGCCGGAACGGGGCGACGAGCATGATGTCGAGGAAGTCGTCGAGCGTCTCGTCGTCCGTCTCGTCGAGCGGCTTGGGGCTGCCGACGCCCGCGTTGTTCACCAGCGCGTCGATGCGGCCGAAGCGGGCCAGCGCCTGCGCGACGACGGCTCCGGGCGCGGCCGGGTCGGTCAGGTCGGCGCTGATGGCAAGGACGTGGTCGGGATTGCCGATCGCGGCTTCCAGCGCCGCCAGCTTGTCCTTCGAGCGGCCGACACCGACGATCGCGAAGCCCTCGCCGTGCAGGATCTTCGCGGTTTCGAGGCCGATGCCGCTGCCCGCACCCGTGATGATCGCTACCTTCACTTCGACTTCCTCCACCGTTGCAAGGCCGTGTTAGCCGCCGCTCCGGCAGGCGTCGAACCGCCCCGGCGGTATTGCCCGAGGCTGCCTTGTCCCCGGACCGCACAGGGCTAGTCAGAAGGCTCAGACAACGAGCGAACAGGCACAATGAGCACACCCAAGGCCGCCCTCGAAGGCATCCGCGTCATCGACATGAGCCGCGTCTTCGCCGCCCCCGTCGGCGCGCAAATCCTCGGCGATCTCGGAGCCGACGTCATCAAGGTGGAGCGGCCGGGCGTGGGCGACGACGGGCGCGGCTACGGCTTCTCGTGGGTGCCCGGCAAGGACGGGATCGAGACGCGGCACTCCAGCTTCTTCACCGTGTCCAACCGCAACAAGCGCTCGATCACGCTGAACCATTCCCGGCCCGAGGGGCAGGCGATCCTGCGCGATCTGGTGAAGAACGCCGACGTGCTGATCGAGAACTACAAGGTCGGCGACCTCAAGCGCTTCGGCCTCGATTACGAGAGCCTGCGCGCAATCAACCCGGGCCTCATCTACTGCTCGGTCACCGGCTTCGGCCAGACCGGGCCGATGGCGGCGCTGCCGGGCTATGACGGGCTGTTCCAGGCGACCGGCGGCATGATGGCGGTGACCGGCATTCCCGAGGGCCAGCCGGGCTCCGGCCCGCTCAAGACCGGCCCCAGCCTCGTCGACTTCGTGACCGGCCACAACACCGCGCTGGCGATCCTCGGCGCGCTGATGCACCGCACCCGCTCCGGCGAGGGGCAGTACATCGACATCGCCCTGCTCGACAGTTCGGTGGCGATGGTCAGCCACATCATGCAGGACTACCTGATAAGCGGCAACGCCCCGCCGCGCCTCGGCAACGGCGGCAACGGCGGCGGCCCGGCGGACCTGATCCATTGCGCGGACGGCATCATCTACCTCACCGCCGGCACCGACGAGCACTGGCGGCGCCTGACGGTGCTGATGGATCAGCCCGAACTGAACGACGATCCGCGCTTCGATTCCAACCTGAAGCGCGGCAAGACCAATCGCGCCGAGTTGATGGCCATCATCAACGACTGGAGTGGCCGCTTTCCGACCCTCGAGGTTCAGGCCATGCTCGACGGCGCGGGCATTCCGGCGGCGCGCTACAATGAACTGGCCGACGTCTGGGAAGACCCGCAGGTGCAACATCGCGGCCTGAAGGCGACGACGCCGCATGCATGGGCGGAAAGCGGCTCGGTCGATCTCATCGCCAGCCCGCTCGCGAAGATGTCGGCGAGCCCGGCGACGATCCGCATGGCCCCGCCGATGCTGGGCGAGCATACCGACGCCATCCTTTCGGAGCTGGGCTACGACGAGGCGCAAGTCGCCGCGCTGCGGGACGCGAAGGTGGTGTGAACGCCCAATCCTCCCTGTTCCGAGGGAATGGGGAGGTGGCAGCCCGCCGGGCTGACGGAGGGGGCTGCTACCCCTCCACCACCGCCTTCGGCGGCGGTCCCC
>NZ_BAAILP010000290.1:23011-26660 GCF_054589055.1 Novosphingobium sp. 11B
CTGCGCAACAGGGAGGATATAGCCTCAGCGTCCCTTGAACGCGGGCTTGCGCTTTTCGAGGAACGCATTGACGCCTTCGAGGAAGTCCTCGGTCCGCCCCGCCTCGCGCTGGCCGCGTCGTTCGGCCTGCAGCGCGGTCTCAAGGCTCGAATCCAGCGCATCCCACGCCATCCGCTTGATGAGGCCGAGCGAGCGCGGACCGGTGGCCAGCCGCTTCGCCAGCTTCATCGCCTCGGCGTCGAGGTCGTCCTCGGGCACCACCCTGGTCGCAAGGCCCCAGTCGAGCGCGGTCCTGGCATCGACCTTCTCGCCCAGCAGCATCATCTGCATCGCCCGCACCCGGCCCACCGCCTGCGCCAGCAGGTACGTCGCGCCGCCATCGGGGACGAGGCCGACGTGACAGAAGGCGCAGAAGAAGTACGACCCTTCCGCCATCAGCACCACGTCGCCCGCCGCCGCGAGTCCCGCGCCGAAGCCCGCCGCCGGCCCGCGGATCGCGGTGACGACCGGCTGCTCCATGGTCTTGATCTGCATGATCACCGGGTTGAACGCGCGGTCGAGCTGGCCGCCGATATCGCGCATGGGATCGGCCAGCATGTCCTGCGCCGCCGCAAGGTTCGCGCCCGAGCAGAACGCCTTGCCCTCACCCGTCAGCAGCACAGCGCGGGCATCGCGCGCCGCCACGTCGAGGGCGTGAACCATCTCCAGCCCCATCGCCTCGGTGACGCCGTTCATGGTCTTGGGATCGTTGAGGGAAATGCGCGCGACGCCGTCCTCCAGCGAATAGAGGATGTGCTCGTAACTCATGGAATCTCCCTCTCCGTCGATCAGGCGAGCATGGCGCCCAGGCGTTCCTTCACGATTGCCTCGGCCTCGCCAACGATCCTTTCGATCAGTTCTCTGCAGGTGGGCACGTCATGGATCAAGCCCTGCACCATCCCGGCCCAGAAGATGCCCTTGGTGAGATCGCCGCTCTGCAGCAGTTCGCGCCCCACAGCGCCCGCGACGAGATGGCGGATATCCTCGAAGGTCGAGTCCGGCCGTTCGGAAATCGCGACCACTTCGTCGGACACGTCGTTCTTGCCGACGCGCGCCGAGTTCTTGAACTTGCGGAAGATGAGGTTGGTGCCGCGCTCGTCGTTCTCGACGTACTTCGCCTTCACGTTGTCGTGGATCGGGGCCTCCTTCGTGGCGCAGAAGCGGGTGCCCATGTTGATGCCCTCCGCCCCCAGCGCCAGCGCCGCAACGAGGCCGCGCCCGTCGCCGATGCCGCCGCTCGCCAGCATCGGAATCTTCACCTTGTCCGCCGCCGAGGGGATCAGGATCAGGCCGGGAATGTCATCCTCGCCGGGGTGCCCGGCGCATTCGAAGCCGTCGATCGAGATGATGTCGCAGCCGTGCCTCTCTGCCGAAAGCGCGTGGCGCACGGCGGTGCACTTGTGCAGCACGGTGACGCCGTGGGGCTTCACCATCTCCCAGATCTCGCGCACCTGCTGGGTGCCCGCGGTCTCGACGATCTTCACCCCGCCGTCGATCACGGCCTGCGCATAGGCCTTGTAGTCGGGCGGCAGGATCGTGGGCAGGACGGTGATGTTCACCGCGAAGGGCTTGTCGGTCATCGAGCGGCAGCGCTCGATCTCCTCGCGCAGCGCCTCGGGGCTGGGCTGGGTCAGCGCGGTCAGGGTGCCGAGGCCGCCGGCGTTCGACACCGCGCTCGCCAGCTCGGCATAGCCGACGCCCTGCATGCCGCCCTGGACGATCGGATGTTCGATGCCGAGCATCTCGGTCACGCGGGTCTTGAATGGCATGGTTGTCGCTGCTCCCTATCGATGGTTGCAAGCGGGGCTATGTCATGCGGCGCGGGGCTTCAAGGCACCCGGGGTGCCAAGGGGCGCGTCCATCGCGGCGGCGAAGGTTTCACACCTTGCCGTTCGCCCCGATCCCCTCGATCACGAAAGCCGCGATGGCATCCCTGATCTCCGCCTCGCTGGCCATGCCCGGCGGGAACAGCCAGTCACGGAACATCAGGTTGGCCAGCACCGCCGCGAACGACACGCGCACCATGAGTTCCGGCGCGATGTGCGGGGTCTCCCCGATGCGCGCGCGCGACATCGCCTCGCCCTTGCGGAAGTAGTCCTGCAACCCGTCGAGCGCCTCGATCCCGCCCGAGGCTTCGGGCGAATAGGCGTTGGCGACCGCCAGCGAGAGGAACATCTTCGAATGGCTGCCCATGAAATCGAGCAATTCGCCGATGTAGGCCCGCGCCACGTCCTTGCCCTCACCCGCTCCGGCGGTCCGCGCTTGGAAATCCGCGAAGTGGCGGTTCAGCGGCGTGAAGATCGCCGCGCGGAACAGCGCCTGCTTGCTGTCGTGGAAGCGGAAGATCTGCGCCTCGGTCACATCGGCGCGGCGGGCGATCGCGGCGGTCGTCGCCCCGGCATAGCCCGAGGCCTCGAACTCCTCGGCGGCGGCTTCGAGAATGCGGTCGGCCACTTCCTCGGAGGAGCGGCGGCGACGTTTCGGTTTCGGGTCGGGAGCGGTCAATCTTTCCTGCCGGTTTCGGTTGCGTGACTGCATGTGTCGGGAACGGCGCGCGCCATTGAAACCCTCCCGCCCGACCCTAGATTCGCTGGGACAAACGCTCAAGGAGACAATTGAAAGTGAACGGAATGAAGACGGCCATGCTGCTGGCGGCGCTGACGGCGCTGTTCATGGGGCTGGGCTACATGCTGGGCGGAACCGGCGGCGCCATCATCGCGCTGGTCGTGGCGGCGGGCATGAACCTGTTCACCTTCTGGAACGCGGACAGCATCGTGCTGAAGATGCACAACGCCCGCGAAGTCGGCCCGGAGAGCGAGTTCCACCGCCTCGTCGCCGAACTGGCGCAGCGTGCCGGGCTGCCGATGCCGCGCGTCTACGTGATCGACACCGAGGTGCCCAACGCCTTCGCCACCGGCCGCGACCCCGACCATGCCGCCGTCGCCGCGACCACGGGCCTGCTCGACATGCTCAGCCGCGAGGAAGTGGCGGGCGTGATGGCGCACGAACTGGGCCACGTGAAGAACCGCGACACGCTGGTGATGACGATGGTGGCGACGATCGCGGGCGCCATCTCGATGATCGCCAACTTCGGCATGTTCTTCGGCCACATGGGCAATTCGGAGGATCGCCCGAGCCCGATGGCCGCGATCGCGGCAATGGTCATGGCCCCCTTCGCGGCGATGATCGTGCAGATGGCGATCAGCCGCACCCGCGAATACAGCGCCGACAAGGCGGGCGCCGAGATCAGCGGCAACCCGCGCGCGCTGGCCTCTGCGCTGCAGAAGATCGCCGGGCCTGCCGCCCACTTGCGCAACCCCACCGTGGAGCGCAACCCGGCGGCGGCGCAGCTCTACATCGTGCCCTCGTCGGTGTCGGACCTGTTCTCGACCCACCCGGCGACCGAGAAGCGCATCGCCGCGCTGATGGCGATGGACGGCGGGGCTATACCCCCACGTCCGGCCATGGCTTCGGTGCCGCGCAGTAGCGCGACGCGTGGCCGCTCGGCGCTCGATCCGAACCGGCGCTGAAGCCGCACACCTCGTCATTGCGAGCACAGCGAAGCAATCCAGGGGAGTCTCAAGCCGCCCTGGATTGCTTCGCTGTGCTC
>NZ_BAAILP010000290.1:26800-29062 GCF_054589055.1 Novosphingobium sp. 11B
CGCCCGCCTCGGCCAGCATTCCCGGATCGGTGCGCAGCCAGCCCTCGCCCGTCGGCGAGAGGCCCTCGGGCAGTTCCGCCGCCGTGATCGGGGCGAGCGTCAGTTCGACGTCGGCCGCCCGGTCCTCGCCTTCCTCCTGCTCCAGCGAGCACACAGCGTAGACCAGCGTGCCGCCGGGCTTCAGCCACTCGGCCGCCCGCGCCAGCATCCGCGTCTGGATTTCGGCCATCTCCTCGATCTGGCGCGGCGCGATGCGGTGGAGCACGTCCGGATGACGGCGCGAGGTGCCCGTCGCCGTGCACGGCGCGTCGAGCAGGATCGCGTCGAACTTCTCCTGCGGCTCCCACGTAAAGGCATCCGCGAGGACCACCTCCGCCTCCAGCGCGGTGCGCTCGAGGTTCTCGCGCAGGCGTTCCAGCCGCCGCTTGGCGTTGTCGAGCGCGGTCACCTTCCAGCCCGCCGCCGCAAGCTGCATCGTCTTGCCGCCGGGCGCGGCGCAAAGATCGAGCACGGACCGGCCCTCACCCGCACCGAGCATGCGCGCGGGCAGGCTGGCAGCGAGATCCTGCACCCACCACGCACCCTCGCGGAAACCTTCGAGATGCTCCACCGCGATCCCGCGCGGCAGGCGCACATGACCCGGCATCAGCGAGACGCCGCCGAGACGCTCGGCCCACTCCGCCGTCGCCGCGGCATCGCGCAGCGCGAGGTCCAGCGGCGGCGGCACGGCGAGACCGGCGGCGATCGTCTCGGCCCGGATGCCCCAGCGCTCCATGACCGGCTCAGGCAGGGTCGGCACTTCGGGCAGCGTCACGGCGCGCTTGGTCAGGGTCGAGAACACGCCGTGCGCCAGACGGCGCGGGCCGCCCATCAGCAACGGCAGGCCGGTGGCGATGACGGCGTGCGCGGGCGTCTCCAGCCGCAGCACTTGCGCCAGCATGATCTGCAGCACCGCGCGCGCCTTGGCGTCGTCGGCCAGCGGCAGGCGGGTGGCGGAGTCGATCAGCGCGTCGAGGTCGGCGCGCCAGCGCAGCACCTCCCCGGCGATGGCGCGGGCGAGCGCGCGGTCGGCATCGCCCTTGATGCGCGCGAGCGCGGAGCCGCCCGCCTGGTCGAGCGTCTCGCCCCTGCGCAGAACGGCATCGATGAGGTTGAGCGCGGCACGGCGCGCAGGAAGTCCGGGTATGTCCATCGTCGGCCCCTATACCGGATTGCCTTTTTCCGCCACCCGCACCACATGGGGCCCATGACCAAGCGCGCCACTGAACGTCCGGCGGCCTTCACCAAGCCCGCTCACTGGACCAACGACCCCGCTCCCCCGCCTGTCAAGGCCAAGGACGAGCAGGATCCCGACGGCCTTTCACCCACCCGCTACGGCGACTGGGTGCAGAAAGGCATCGCGATCGATTTTTGATTTGGGGTAGGAAAGCCCACCCCCAGCTCCTCCCGCAAGCGGGAGGGGAGAACAAGGCCATGCCCTCCCGCTTGCGGAAGGGCCGGGAGGCTTGGCGGTTTACCTCCTAGCCGGACGGGGTGGGCCGGCCGCTACTGCCGCCACCCGCCGCCGAGCGCCAGGAACACCGCGATCTGGTCGTCTACCAGTGTGGTTTGCGCCGAGGCGTGACTCACCTGAGCGGAAGCCAAACTCGCCTGCGCACTTAGCAGATCGAGAAAAGCGCTACGCCCGAAGCGAAACAGCTTGCCTGCCTGCGAAGCCGATAGCCCCGCCGCATCTGCCGCCCGGCCCAGTGCCGCCTCGCGCTCCCGATCCCGCGCGTAAGTCTCCATGGCCGATTCCGCCTGCCGCAGCGCTTCCAGTACCGTACCGTCGAAATTGGCGAGATCGACGCGCACTTGCGCGTCGGCCTGATCGATCTTCGCGCGTACGGCCGGGCGGTTGGGGAAGCTCCAGCTGAGCAGCGGGCCGAGACTCATGCCGAAGCTGTCGCCGGTGCCGAAATCGTGGATCGGGCCGGAGAAGCCCAGCGACCCGCCGATACTGACCGAAGGATAGAGGTCCGCCGTCGCCACCCCGATGCGCGCGGTGTCGGCGGCGATGGTACGTTCCGCAGCACGGATATCGGCGCGGCGACGGATGAGCGCGGCACCATCCTCGACCGGCACTCCGCCCGCGAGGCGCGGCAGCGTAGCGCAGTCTGCGACTTCCGCAGGAAAATCGGCGGGCGGACGGCCCAGAAGTGTCGCCAGCAGGTAAAGCGAGTTCTGCCGCGCGGCAGTGAAGGCCGGAAGCGCGGCCGCGCT
>NZ_BAAILP010000290.1:29262-32944 GCF_054589055.1 Novosphingobium sp. 11B
TGTACCACCCGCTGCGTCACCCCGAGCTGGTAGTTGGCGGCGCAGACTTTGGCATAGGCGCTGGTGGTCGCGGCGGCGACGCTGACGCGCACGGCATCGCGCGCGGCCTCGGTCGCCTCGGCATCGGCGGTGCTGGCCTCGATGGCTCGGCGCAGCTTGCCTTTCAGGTCGAGCGGGTAGCTCAACGCAAGTCCGAGATTGTCGGTCACCACGCCCGGCATCGAGACGCCAGTGGAGGACTGGCGCGACAAATCGACGCCGCCGCTTACCGCCGTCGACAGCGTGCGGGCGGCAGCAGCCTCGCGCAGCACGGCGCGGGCGCGGTCGAGATTGGCGTCGGCGGCACGCAAGTCGGTGTTGGCCGCCAGCGCCTGCTCCACCAGCGCGTCGAGGCGCGGGTCGTCGTAGAGCTTCCACCAGTGATCCGGCAGCGGCTCCTGCGAGAACGCCGCACCATTTGCCGAGTTGAACGTCCCTTGCGCGGCCGGCGCATTGGAGACGGCGTTCTCAGGCGGATGATAGTCCGGCCCCGCTGTCGCGCAGGCGGACAAGGCGAGCGCCAGCGCTGCCGAGCACAGGAAGCGCGGCAAGGTCACTGCACCTTCCCCTTCGGTGCGGGCTTGTTCTGGCTGTGCTGCTCGCCATGCTGCTCGCCATGCTGCTCGATCGTGACCGTCGCGGTGCGGCCCAAGATCAGGCGCACGTCCTTAGGCACCTGCGTCAGCCTCACGCGCACCGGGATGCGCTGGGCGAGACGCACCCACGAGAAGGTCGCTGCGACATTGGGCAGAAGGTTGCCCGAATCGCTGCGGGTATCGTCGTTGATGCCTGCCGCGATGCTCTCGACCCGCCCCTTGAGCACGTTCTCCTCGCCCATCAGTTTCACGCTCACCGGCGCGCCGATGCGGATCAGCGGCAGCTTGGTTTCCTCGAAGTAGCCTTCGACCCGGATCGAATCGCCATCGACCAGCGCCATGGCCTGGCTACCGGCGGCCACGTAATCGCCGGGATGCAGGTCGAGGTTGGTCACCGTGCCGTTGACCGAGGCATGGACCTGCGTGCGCTGGAGGTTGAGCCTGGCCCCGTCCAGCGCGCTCTGCGCCTCGGCCACGGCGGCGCGGGCGGTGGCCACCTTGGCGACGTTCTGTTCGTGCGACTCGGTGGCGACGAGGTCTCCCAGCGCCAGATCGCGCGAGGACTCGCGCTGTGCCTGCCCCAACGTCGCCCTTGCGCTGGAAAGGCTGGCCTCGGCCTGCTCCACCGCCAGCGAATAGCGCGGCTTGTCGATCACGAAGAGGAGATCCCCGGCCTTCACCTGCTGGTTGTCGTGCACCGAGACGGATGTGACGAGCCCCCCGATGTCCGGTGTCACCCGCACCACATCGGCACGGACACGGCCGTCGCGGGTCCAGGGACTGCGCTCGTAATGCATCCACATCCAGTATGCGATGAAGGCCGCAAGCAGGACGATGACGATGGTAGCGGCGCTGCGGCCGATGGCGGGAAGCAGGTTCTTCATGGGTGGAGACCAAAATAGGTGGCAAGGAAGGAAAGCGCGCCGAACACCATGACATAAAGGCACAGGTCGACGAGCGCGCGATAGGCGACAATGCGGTAGAACCCCACGAAATCCGCCACGCGCATGAGCAGCATGGTCAGGACCGAGGCGATGACCGCGATCAGCAGGAGCGTGGGCATGAACACGCCCAGGATGGAGACTTCGCCGTTCATGGCTGGCCTTTCAGCGCGGCGGCTTCGGGAAAGATGTTACGGCGCAGCGAGACCAGCGCCAGTGCCGCCTTGCGGCGCACGGACCGGTCCTCGTCGCGGGTGAAGACGTGGAGCGCAGCATCGATGTCGGCCAGCAGTTCGGGCGCGGCGGGCGGACGGTGCTCGGGCTCGAGCCGGCGGTAGTAGTCGGCCACGTCGGCCAGCACACTGGTGAGGGGCGCGCTGCGAGCGGGCGGCAGGTCGAGCCGCAGCTCGCGCAGTTCGCCGATCGCCACGCCCGTGCGCAGATCGCGCAGCACGTCGTAGAGCGGCGCGCCCGGCTGCTTGCCTGATAGCGCGAGGCGGGGATTGAGCAGCGCGATACGGTCGAGCATGCGGTTGATCCAGCCGCGCACGTCGGGCGGTCCGTAGAGGTTGGCACGCTCCGCGATGTCACGCCAGCCCGCGCGCAATGTGCGGCGGATGGCGCTTTCCAGCCCTGCGGTCTGCAGCAGGCGCGCCATCATGATGGCGAACAGAGTGCCCAGCAGCTGAGCCAAGGAGCCGTTGGCGAACGTGGCGAAGTTGTCGCTATACTGCTCGGCGATGATGAACGGGCTGCCCATGCCGAGCAGCGCAGGCAGCGCGACACCGGCGTAGCGGGGCGAATGCATCAACGAGCCCAGCACCAGCAGGGGCGGCGCCAGCGTCATCGCCAGCATCGGAAAACCGTCGATGCGTGGCAGGATGCCGAAGGCGTAGATCATGCCCAAAATCGTTGCGATGAGCGTGCCGTTGAAGAACATCCACAGCGGCAACAGCGGATTGTCGGATGCCGAGAACAGCGCCAGGAACACGCCCGCCAGCATGACGGCGGTGGCACCGTCGTTCCAGCCGCTGCCGATCCACAGCGTGCAGCCCAGAATGATCGTCAGCGCCGCACCGGCCGCGCCGCGCAGGGCGCCGCGATAGTCGCGGTGAACCTCGCGGTTGCGCCGCCCTTCCAGCAACGGCGGAATGCGCGCGGAAACCGGCTTGCGGTTGCGGGTGCCGAGTTGTTCCGCAAGATCGCGGCAATCGAGATGCGCCTCGATCAGGCTGGAAAGCCGTGAACCCAGGCTGAGGACGAGCATGTCGTCCCAGCCGGACGCGGCATCGATCCGCGGTTCAAGCGCGGCACAACGGGCCTTGAGGTCGGCGCCGACCTGCTCGCGCTCCTCGCGGCTCGCTTCAATCCGCGAGAGCCAGTCACGCGTGTCGGCAAGCAACGTCTCCGCCTCCTCGCTCATGGCATCGTGTTCGCGTAAGGCGCCGATACGGTCGGAGACGGCGGCACCCAACGGCATCAGCAGCGAAAGTTGGTCCTGCAGCGCCCGCACCGTGCGCACACGCGGGGCCAGGCGGCTGGTCTCGAACGGTAAGTGGATCGAAAGTTGATGCAGTTCGGTCACGTCCTGCGCCAGTCGCCGCTTTTCCGCCTCGATCGAAGGATCTGGTTCCAGTTCCAGCGAATCGCGACTCCAGCGCTCGGCATCGCGCAGCATCATCGCCACGCGGCCGAGCAGGAACGTCGAAACCGAACCCGGCAGGACGATACCGTGGATCAGGCTGCCGCACAGGATACCAATGGTGATCTCCTGAACGCGCAGCGCGGCATCCTCGAAGATGAGGTCGGGCGTTTCCACCGTCGGCAGCACGATCAGACAAGCGGTATAACCCGCTAAAACGAACATATAGCCGCGCGGCGTGCGATCGAGCAGGGAGACGAAGACGCACAGCGCCAGCCACGAAGCGAGCGCCAGCGTCAGCAGTTCCGGCGAATGGGCCAGCGGCGGCACCATGAGCACCGAAGCCGTGGCCCCGACGAAAGTGCCGATGACGCGGAACAGCGCCTTGGAAACGACCGCGCCGGCTAGCGGCGCGGCGACGATATAAGCGGTAAGGAAGGCCCAGTACGGTCGCTCCAGCCCGA
>NZ_BAAILP010000290.1:33079-33836 GCF_054589055.1 Novosphingobium sp. 11B
GCTGCCAGAAACGCCTTGATCGAGAAGATGGCCGCCGGGACGCCCCAGCGCGCGAAGATCGGCCGGTTCATGTCCGCCCCCGCATCTCTGCAGCGCGGTTGCCCACAGTAGTAATCAAGTTTACGGCCGCTTCGAGGTCGGCGTCCGGAATGCCGTCCAGCAATTCCCCCCGCAGCGCCACCAGCCGCGCTTCCGCCTTGCGGGCAATACCCGCGCCCTCTCGGGTAAGGTGGAGAAGATTGGCGCGGCGGTCACCGGCATCGGCGAGGCGCTCGACGAGACCCGCCGATTCGAGCTGGCGCACGGTGGTGGTCAGCGATGCTTCGGTGATACCGATGGCCCGCGCCAGATCCGCCTGCCGCGCTCCTGCGCCCAGCCGCTCGAGATGGACCAGCGCCCAGCCCGCCGAGTTGGAAATCTCCAGCGAGGCGAGGATGCGGTCGGCAAGCTGCCTCCACGCCCGCCCAACAGGCGCGAGTTGCGTGGCGAGGTCATGGGCAAGGCTCGATCGGTCGGTCATGGGTCCTGGGGGGATCGGGGGTGGGGGGTACTTAGGCTCCTAACTATTATCGGGCAACCGGGTTGCCCTTGCGATTTACAAGCCAGCAATGCCGGAAATTGCAATTCGCGCAAGTGGGACGTTTGGGCCACTTCGTCGTCCCGGACTTGATCCGGGAACGGTGGCCGTCTTTAGGTGAGCAGTAGCTTCACGCAGCGACATGGGCCGTTCACTGCCACCGGTCCCGGATCAAGTCCG
>NZ_BAAILP010000291.1:0-536 GCF_054589055.1 Novosphingobium sp. 11B
CATGCCGGGCTGCGAACGGCACCGTTCTCGCTCCGGCCTGAGCCAATCCTGACCCAAGAAAAGCACACGCATCCTCCCCGGAACGGGGAGGGGGACCATCCGCAGGATGGTGGAGGGGCACCCTCGGTTTACGCGAGGTCGGGGACTGGCAATTCCCGCAGGCGATGCCTAAAGCCACGCGCATGAAGATCGCCACCTGGAACATCAATTCCGTCCGCCTGCGCATCGACCAGGTCGAACGTTTCCTCACCGAGCAGGCCCCCGACGTGCTGTGCCTGCAGGAGATCAAGGTGGCGGAACCTTTGTTCCCCCACGAGATGTTCGAGCGCCTCGGCTACACCCACCGCGCCATCCACGGCCAGAAGGGCTATCACGGCGTCGCGACTGTCTCGAAAGTGCCGTTCCGCGACTTCTCGAAGCACGACTGGCAGGACAATGGCGAGGCCCGCCACATCGGCGTCGAACTGCTCGGCCCCGGGCAGGGCATGGTGCTGGAGAACGTCTACATCCCGGCGGGCGGCGACGTCGCCGACCGC
>NZ_BAAILP010000291.1:718-7953 GCF_054589055.1 Novosphingobium sp. 11B
TTGTCGGCGACTTCAACATCGCCCCGCTCGAATCAGACGTCTACGATCACAAGGCGCTGCTCAAGGTCGTCAGCCACACGCCGCTGGAGGTGGAGACCCTCAAGCGCCTGCAGGACGCGGCGGGCTTCGATGATCTCGGCCGCCGCTTCATCCCGGCGCCGGAACGCAACTATTCCTGGTGGTCCTACCGCAGCTACTGGCGCCAGAAGGACCAGGGCCGCCGCCTCGACCACATGTGGGCCTCGCCCGACCTCGCCCCGCAGGCGCGCGGGCACCACTTCGTCGAGGAAACGCGCCGCTGGGACCAGCCGAGCGACCACATCCCGCTCGTCACCGAGTTCGAACTCTGAGCGAGGAGGCCGCCTCGACGCGCCGCGTGGCGCTGGCGCTCGACGCGCTGCGCCATGGCTGGCCGGTGCGGGTGGCCGGCGCGGTGCTGCTTCCCGCCGAGACGGCCTTCGCGCCCGGCGTCACCGCCCCGCGCATGCTGATTTCGGCCGCCCGCGCGGCGACGCTGAAGCTCGCCAACCAGCGCGAGGCCGCCGTGCCCGAAGCGCCGGTCCTGATTCGCGCCGCCGAGCCCTTCGACCTCGACACCGCGCGCGCGGTGGCCGATCCTGCGCTCGACCTCGCCTACCCGATGAAAGGTCCCTTCGCGGCCGAGCATATCGAGGATGGCGATGCGGCGCGCACCGCGATGGAACTGGCGCGGCTTGCCGGTATCCTGCCCGCCTTCCTCGTCGCGCCGAATCAGGTTGGCGAGGCGCAGGACGTTTCCAGTGCCGACCTCGCCGCGTGGAAAGACACCGCGCACCTCGCGATAGCCTCGCGCGCGCGGCTGCCCGTCGAGGCGGCCGAGAATGCCGAGATCGTCGCCTTCCGCGCGCTCGACGACTTGCGTGAGCACGTCGCGCTCGTCATCGGTACGCAGGACGGCGACCGGCCGCCGCTGGTGCGCCTCCATTCCGAATGCCTGACCGGTGACATCCTCGGCAGCCTCAAGTGCGATTGCGGGCCGCAGCTGAACGCGGCGCTGCGGGCGATGTCGGCGGAGGCCGGAGAGGGGGGCTGGGGCGTGCTGCTGTACTTGCGGCAGGAGGGGCGCGGCATCGGCCTCGTCAACAAGCTGCGTGCCTATGCGCTGCAGGATGCGGGCTACGACACGGTGGACGCCAACAACCGCCTCGGCCTGCCGACCGAGGCGCGCGATTTCCCGGTAGCGGCGCGGATGCTGGACCTGCTGGGGGTGCGGGCGATTCGGCTGATGACCAACAACCCGGCCAAGGTCGCGGCGCTGAAAGGCGTCGGCGTCGAGGTAGTGGAGCGGGTGCCGCACCAGTTGCCGCCCAACCCGCACAACGCGCGCTATCTCGAAACCAAGCGGGATCGGACGGGGCATATTCTCTGACCCTTCGACAAGCTCAGGGTGAGCGAGTTTGCGCTATACTCCCAGTCGCGCTCAGGCTGAGCTTGTCGAAGCCCCATCGGCAAAGCGCCGCGTTCACGATTGGAGTCCGGCCTCAAGCACCCTATCTACCCTCCGATGCCTGAACTTCCCGAAGTCGAAACCACCGTGCGCGGCCTCGAGCGCTTCCTCGACGGTGAGCGAATCGCCCGCGTCACGCTGAACCGCGCGGACCTGCGCCGCCCGTTCCCGCCCGATCTGGTGCAGGTACTGACCGGCGCGCGGGTTACCGGTATGGGGCGGCGGGCCAAGTACGGGCTGATCCATACCGACCGCGAACAGACCATGGTGTTCCACCTCGGCATGTCCGGGCGCTGGCGGATCGAGCCGGAGACGCCCGACAAGCACGACCACCTCGTGCTGGAGACGGGCTCCGGTCACGTATTGGCGCTCAACGACGCGCGGCGGTTCGGCTCGGTCGATCTGGCTCCGACCGCGACGCTCGACGCCTGGGGCGCGTTCGCTTCGCTCGGGCCCGAGCCGCTGGGCGACGGCCTGACTCCGGCGCATCTGCGCGCGGCCTTCGCGGGGCGAATCGCGCCGATCAAGCAGATGCTGCTCGACCAGACCATCGTGGCGGGGCTCGGCAACATCTACGTGTGCGAGGCGCTGTTCCGTGCCGGGGTACGGCCGGACAAGGAGGCGGGGCGCGTCAGCCTGCCCGCGCTGACCCGGCTGGTGCCCGCGATCAAGCAGGTGCTGGGCGAATCGATCGCGGCGGGCGGCTCCACCATCAAGGACTACGCGCAGCCGAACGGCGAACTCGGCTACTTCGCGGCATCGTGGCAGGTCTATGGGCGTGAGGGCGATCCTTGCGGTTGCGGCGCACCGGTCCTGCGTTTCGTGCAGGGCGGGCGGAGCACCTTCTGGTGCCGCCGCTGCCAGCGGTAGCGCCTGAGCCCGCGCGGCGTCTGAGCGTGGCCGCTTGAGGCCACGAACGCCAGAAATAGGCGGTTTCGCGCCGCCGCCTCGGCTTGACGGAACCCCGCCCGAACTGTAAGGGGCGCGCTTTCCGGCGAGTCCGTTCGCCGAATAGATTCGTTAGGCAATTGGGGCCGCTCACCGTGTTGGCCGCCCAGACAGAGGAATATCGATGGCCAATACGCCGCAAGCTCGCAAGCGCATCCGTCGCAACGATCGCCGTGCAGAGATCAACACCAACCGCGTGAGCCGCATCCGCACCTTCCTGAAGAAGGTCGAAGGCGCCCTGGCCGGTGGCGACAAGGACGCGGCTGTTGCCGCCCTCAAGGAAGCGCAGCCCGAGCTGGCTCGCGGCGTTGCACGCGGCGTGCTCCACAAGAACACCGCAGCGCGCAAGATGTCGCGTCTGACGAAGCGCGTCGCCGCTCTCTGATTCGAGCCACCCTCTCCGATTCGAGAGGGTGATTCGCCGACTGGGATAGGTTGCTAGCTACCTGTCTCAGGACGAAACAAGAACGGAGCCGGGGTCGCCTGACCTCGGCTCCGTTCTCGTTTTTGCGGCATCGCAGCATGGAGCAAAGCAAAGCCCCGGAAACACTGCGATTCGGAGTGCTGCAATGCGCAACTCGCTGATTTTTAAGCGTATTACAGTTTGGCTACGGATTTTGGGCACTCCCACGTGAGTCAACCTTCATAATTTTTTTTATTTGGGGATCGCCGTATTGCCTGCGCTGCAAACCGGTTCCTAAAAGGGTCCCCGGCCGTTGCGGAACGGGCCGGGGATACAGCGATTCACAGTGGAACAACCGCCGCGGACAAGCGTTCGCGGTGAGGGGAAGTTTTTACTTTGGATGCGCTGGTCGCTCTGTTTCGCGTCACCGGCGGGATCACGCCAACACACGCGAACAAGGGGGTTCGAAACGATGTCGAATACATCAGCAGGACACCCCTCGGTGAATCCCCCAGTGACCGCGATGGTCGAAGGTACGAACTTGAATAGGAAGTCGAAGGCGGTGCGAGTGGCGATGGAAGAGGATCAGGAAGCCGTAAACCTGGCGGCGGACTGGGCGGACATCAGCCAGGGCCTGCGCAAGGATCTTGGGCATCAGGCGCACAGCCAGTGGATCAAGCCGATCCAGCCGGGCAACTGGTGCAAGGAAACCGGTACGCTCGATCTGTACCTGCCGACGGAGTTCTCGGCGAACTGGGTCAACGACCGCTTTGCCGATCGCCTGTCGCTGGCATGGAAGATCGCGCGGCCCGACGTGCGTCACGTGCGCATCCTCGTGCATCCCGGCCGTCGCCAGCTGCCCGAACTGCGTCTGGGTGGCGGTGGTGGCCGTCCCGCCAGCGCCCCGGCCAACGATTCGGCCGCCGGCGTCGCGGACCCGCTGTCGGTTGCGCTTGCAGGCGAATCGTTCGCCTCGCTCGGCCAGGGTCCGGCGGGCATCGATGCCTCGCAGACCTTCACCAGCTTCGTCATCGGCACCTCCAACGTGCTGGCCTGCAACGCCGCGCAGCGCATGGCCGCTACCGAGCAGCCGCAGTTCTCGCCGCTCTACCTCAAGGCCGCCACGGGTCAGGGCAAGACGCACCTGCTGCATGCGATCGGTCACGCCTATCTTGCAGCGCACCCCCACGCGCGAATCTTCTACTGCTCGGCCGAGCGTTTCATGGTCGAGTTCGTGCAGGCGCTGCGCCAGAACCAGATGATCGAATTCAAGTCGCGCCTGCGCGGCTTCGACCTGCTGCTGGTCGACGACATCCAGTTCATCATCGGCAAGGCATCGGCGCAGGAAGAACTGCTCTACACGATCGATGCGCTGCTGCAGGAAGGCAAGCGCCTGGTCTTCGCCGCCGACCGTGCGCCCCAGGCGCTCGACGGTGTCGAGCCGCGCCTGCTCTCGCGCCTGTCGATGGGCCTCGTCGCCGACATCCAGCCCGCCGACATCGAACTGCGCCGCTCGATCCTCGAGAATCGCCTCGGGCGTTTCGCCTCGGTCGAAGTGCCTGCCGACGTCATTGAGTTCCTGGCGCGCACCATCAACCGCAACGTCCGTGAACTGGTCGGCGGCCTCAACAAGCTGATCGCCTATGCGCAGCTGACCGGGCAGGCGGTTTCGCTCCAGCTCGCCGAAGAGCAGCTGACGGACATTCTCTCGGCCAACCGCCGCCGGATCACCATCGACGAGATCCAGCGCACGGTCTGCCAGTTCTACCGCATCGACCGCACCGAGATGAGCAGCAAGCGCCGCGCGCGCGCCGTGGTGCGCCCGCGTCAGGTGGCGATGTACCTCGCCAAGGTACTGACTCCGCGCTCTTATCCGGAGATCGGCCGCAAGTTCGGTGGCCGCGATCACTCGACGGTGATTCACGCCGTGCGCCTGATCGAAGAACTGCGCACGCGCGATGCCGACATGGACGGCGACGTACGCTCGCTGCTGCGCCAGCTGGAAAGCTGAGGCTCATCCCGGTGTCATGCCGGGATATGAACCCGTTTCGCACTGAGTTATCCACAAGGGTCGGGGCGCTGCCTCCGGCCCTTTTCGCTTGAGCGCTGATCAGGGTTAACCGACCGTTTCATCAAGAAATTTAACGTTTGCATAACGTTCACCCCGCAAACGAGACGCCGCCGCAATCGCGACCCATTCTCAAATCCAGCGGAAGAGGCATTCCCCCCATGCGCTTCTACCAGGCCACGACTTTCCTGTTCCCCCGCAGTTATGAGCGGCGGATTCTCTTCGTATGTTTCGGTGCCGTCCATGTGCCGCTGATCGCCTGCATCGTGCTTCAGGCGATTACCGGGCACTGGCAACTCGATACACTTATCACCCTGCTCGTCGCGACTCTCGTGGGCACGGGCCTCGGCCTGGCGGCGATCCATGCGCTGCTTGCGCCGATCGGGCAGGCGACCGCGATGCTCCAGTCGATCCAGATGGGCGAGCGGATCCCGCTGATCCCGCAAGGCGCCGACGATCTCGTCGGCCGCCTGCTGACCGGCGTGACCACGGCTGCACATGAGACGGCGGCGCGCATCGAGCGCCTTGTCGATGCGGCCGAGCGTGATCCGCTGACCGGCATCCGCAACCGCCGCGGGTTCCTTGATTCGGCCAAGCAGGTACTGCGCGGGCGCTCCAATGCAGTGCTGGCGCTGATCGACATCGATCATTTCAAGCGCATCAACGACGAGTGCGGCCACGATGTCGGCGACCTCGTGCTCAAGGCGCTGGCCCGCCGCATCGAGGACCACGTGCGCCGCAGCGATGTCGCCGCGCGCTGGGGCGGTGAGGAATTCGCCGTGCTCCTGCCCGACACCACGCTCGACGAGGCGCGCCTCGTCATGGAGAGGCTGCGGGCGACGGTCGCGCTCGATACCAATCTGGGCGTCGAGGACCGCGCCGTGACGTTCTCCTGCGGGCTGGCGTCGGTGCGGGACTTCGCGCTGCTGGAAGATGCCACGAAGCATGCGGACGCGGCGCTCTATGCGGCGAAGCATGGCGGGCGCAACCGCGTCCAGGTGCTCAGGCCCTGACCCTTTTGCCGCCAGCGCAATCTGCTTCACCGTCCTGCCCGTATGATGTAGGCGCTTGGACATGATTCCCGCCACGTTCTCGCAGGCCCTGCTTCGCGGCCTTCGCAGCCGTTGCCCGCGTTGCGGCGAGGGCAGCCTGTTTTACAAGTGGCTCAAGCCGCGCGAGCGTTGCCCGGTCTGCACCATGGACCTGACGCCGCAGCGTGCGGACGACTTTCCGGCATACATCTCGATGATCGTCACCGGCCACCTGATGGCGCCGCTGATCATAGCGCTTTCGGTGGACTACGACCTGGGGCCAATGGCGATGTTCGCGATCCTGGTGCCGCTGGCCATCACGATGATGATCGGCATGCTCCAGCCCGCCAAGGGCGGCGTCATCGCGGTGCAGTGGTGGTTCGGCATGCACGGGTTCGTGAAGGAGCGGCTTGTGGAAGCGGCCGTGCCTGAAGCGCCCGGAGACGAACAGGCGAAATGACACTCACCGCCGATCGTCTCGGCCGTTTCGCGCGGCATATCGTCCTGCCCGAAGTCGGCGGGGCCGGACAGGTCGCGCTGAGCGAGGCGCATGTGGTGCTGGTCGGCTGCGGCGGGATTGGCAGTCCTGTCCTGCAGTATCTCGCCGCAGCCGGCATAGGCCGTCTCACGCTGGTCGATGATGACGTGGTCGACGTCAGCAACTTGCAGCGCCAGACGATTTATACGCCATCGGATATCGGCAGGCCCAAGGCGGAAGCGGCGGCCGAATGGGTGCGGCGTTTTGATCTTGGCCTGAAGGTCGATCCCGTCGTTGCGCGGCTGGGGGATGACAACACGCGTGACGTCCTTTCCGGCGCGGACCTCGTACTGGACGGCTGTGACAACTTCGCGACTCGGCTCCTCGTGTCAGATACTTGCGTAAAACTGGGCATTCCGTTGACGACGGCGGCGATCGGGCGGTTCCAGGGGCAGGTCGCGAACTTCGCAGGTCATTTGCCGGGGCACGCCTGCTACCGTTGTTTCGTGGGCGATGCCTTCGACGCGGTGGACTGTGATACCTGCGCCGCCGACGGCGTGCTCGGGGCGATGGTCGGCATGGTCGGCACGTTCGCGTCGATGCACGCGATGCGGGTGCTGCTGGCGGGACACACGGCGCTGGGCGAGCCGCAGTTCGGGACCCTGCATCTGATCGACGGGCTGGCACCGTCGATGCGGCCGCTCAGGATCGCCAAGGATCCGGCGTGCCGGGGGTGTAATGCGCATGGGGCTTCGACAAGCTCAGGGTGAGCGGAGGTAGTGCAAGTTTCCCAATTCCGCTCAGGCTGAGCTTGTCGAAGC
>NZ_BAAILP010000291.1:8058-10780 GCF_054589055.1 Novosphingobium sp. 11B
ACCAGTTCGCTTGCCGGTCCATGCCGCGTCTCGTCGAACCATGCGGTCCCCTGCGAGGGTTCGAGGTTGAGTTCCAGCGTCTCCACGCCCAGTTCCCGTGCATTGCGCACGAAGCTCGCCGCCGGATAGACCGCGCCCGAGGTGCCGATCGAGACGAACAGGTCCGCCTGCTCCAGCGCCGCGAAGATCTCGTCCATGCGATAGGGCATTTCCCCGAACCACACGATGTCGGGACGCAGAGCCGCTTCTCCGCATTCGGGGCAGGCGGGACGGTCGATCAGCGGGCCGATCCAGCGCGGGCGTTCGTTGCAGGCCATGCACCAGGCGTTCAGGTGCTCGCCGTGCATATGGAGCACGCGTTTCGCTCCGGCGCGTTCGTGCAGGTCGTCCACGTTTTGAGTGACGATCAGCAGGTCGCCTTCCCATTCCGCGTCCAGCTTTGCCAGCGCGCGGTGGGCAGCGTTGGGCTGCTTGGTCTGGATCGCTTCGCGGCGCATGTCGTAGAAGCGCAGGACGAGGTCGGGGTCGCGCGCGAAGGCCTCGGGCGTGGCGACGTCCTCGACGCGGTGCTGCTCCCAGAGACCGCCGCCGTCGCGGAAGGTGTCGATGCCGCTCTCGGCCGAAACGCCCGCGCCGGTGAGAATGACGATGTTGCGGATGCTGCTCATGGCTCACCTTAGCGTGCGCGCGGCGCTTGTCGAACCGGCGCGTTTGCGCCATGCGGCCGTGACAGGACTTTACGCCCGGACGGAGACAGCAGCGTGGCACGAATCGGAATCATCGGCAGCCAGGGGCGCATGGGGCAGGCGATCGCGGCCGCCATTGCTGATGCGGGCGAGGATCTGGCGGGCGGCGTCGACAAGGACGGTGACACCTCGGCCGTCGCGGCCAATGCCGACATCCTGATCGATTTCTCCAGCCCTTCGGCGCTCGAAGGCAACCTCGATGCCGCCATCGCCGCCAAGCTGCCGATCGTCATCGGCACCACCGGGCTGGAGGAGCGCCACCACTGGCTGATCGATTCGGCGGCCGAGCACATTCCCGTCCTGCAGACCGGCAACACCTCGCTCGGCGTCACGCTGCTCGCGCATCTGGTGCGCGAGGCGGCGACGCGGCTGGGAGAGGACTGGGACATCGAGATCGTCGAGACGCATCACCGCATGAAGGTGGACGCTCCCTCCGGCACCGCGCTGCTTCTGGGTGAGGCAGCCGCCGACGGACGCGGCGTCGGGCTGGCGAACAGCGCGGTACGTGGCCGCGATGGGATCACCGGCAAGCGCGAGGCGGGCACCATCGGCTTCGCGGCCCTGCGCGGCGGCACCGTCGCGGGCGACCACACCGTCCATTTTCTTGCCGATAACGAGCGCCTCTCGCTCTCGCACCTCGCCGAGAACCGGGGCATCTTCGCCAAGGGCGCGGTGAAGGCGGCGCAGTGGCTGCTGGCACAGGGGCCGGGGCGCTACACGATGCCGCAGGTGCTGGGCCTTTGAAGAAGGCGGACGTCTTCGAGTTCTTCCGGCGTCTGGCGGAGGCCAATCCCGCGCCCGAGACCGAGCTGGAATTCGGCAACACCTACCAGTTGCTGGTGGCGGTTACGCTCTCGGCGCAGGCGACCGACGTGGGCGTCAACAAGGCGACGCGCGCGCTGTTCGAGTATGTGAAGACGCCGCAGCAGATGGTGGACCTCGGCGAAGAGGGCCTGAAGCAGCACATCAAGACCATCGGCCTGTTCAACACCAAGGCGAAGAACGTCATCGCCCTCTCGCAGATTCTGGTGGACCGGCACGGCGGCGAGGTTCCGGCGGATCGCGACGCCATGGTCGAGCTGCCCGGCGTCGGCCGCAAGACTGCCAACGTGGTGATGAACTGCGCCTTCGGGGCCGAGACCTTCGCGGTCGATACCCATATCTTCCGCGTCGGCAACCGCACGGGGCTCGCCAAGGGCAAGACGCCGCTGGCGGTGGAGAAGCAGCTCGAGAAGAAGGTGCCGCAGCCGTTCCGGGTCGGCGCGCATCACTGGCTGATCCTTCACGGCCGCTACATCTGCAAGGCGCGCACGCCCGAGTGCTGGCGATGCCCTGAGGTGGACTTGTGCGCCTTCAAGGACAAGGTGCTCGACCGGGGTGCGAGGAAGGCTGCGGCCTGAGGCCTACGTCCTCTTGACGAAGGCGGGTTTCGGGGAGCCAATGGGGCTTGCCGGACGTTCGCCCAGCGAGAGGATGAGCCGATGAGAACTCCCGTTGCCCTGCTGCTTGCCACCGTTGCCCTCGCCGCCTGTTCGCAGGAAAGTCCGGGTGAGACGCCGCCGCCCGAGCCTGCCGCCGAGACGACCGGGGCCGCCGTCGATTGCCTGTCGGTGACGCGTTTCAATACCACCCGCATTCGCGACGATCACACGATCGACTTCATCGGCGGTGCGGGCGGGCAAGTCTGGCGGGTGACGCTGCCCAACCGGTGCAGCGGGCTAAAGTCGGTGGGCACGTTTACGTATGAGACGTCGCTCTCGCAGCTGTGCCGACAGGACATCATCTATCCGCTGCAACAGATCGGCAACCAGTGGCAGCGCATGGGCGGCTGCGGCATGGGACCGTTCGTGCCGGTGAAGCTGGCGAAGTAGCGGGGCTTTTCGATCAGCGGATGACCGAGGGGGCTTCGACAAGCTCAGCCTGAGCGGGATTTAAAGACCTGCTCTCAAAACCGCTCAGGCTGAGCCTGTCGAAGC
>NZ_BAAILP010000292.1:0-6348 GCF_054589055.1 Novosphingobium sp. 11B
CGACAGCCCCGCCGGGTGAGGCGGGGGGCACCCGAAGGGCTGCAACGAAGTGGAAGACCCGGTAGCGAAGCGGACGGGTTGCGGCCCGCCGAGGCGGGGCTACAGGGCAGCGACGCCCCCCGTCACCTTGGAGCCGATCAGGCCCAACGCCGCCGTGCGCCAGCGCGGCGACCACCGGAGGGATGCTGCGCATCCCGACCTCGCGACGCGCAGCGGAGCGACGGGCGACAGCATATCGAAGAACCGGCGACACTTGTCATGCCGCCGGTCCATCAATTGGAGTTACGCCGCCTGCGGCATCCCCTCTTCGGCCTCGACGACGGGAGTATCCTCCGCATCGGTATCGACGGGGTCATCCGCCTCGACCTCCGCCGACTCCTGCCCCACCGCCAGCCGCGCGGCAAACCGCTGGGCGCGTTCGGCGCTGCCGACCCCACCCCGGTCCGTGTAGGCACTCGCCGGAAAGGCCATCCAGCGCGGCACCCAGCTATCGCGTTTCACCCGCCCGTTGGTCCCGGAAAGGCAATCGCGCACGATACCGCGCTGCACCTTGGTGGTGGCCTTGGCGTTCTCGGCAGCGACCTGTTCGCCCGCCACCTCGGCCAGCAGATGGCCCATGACCTCGCGATCGCGCACCGCATCGAGCATGGCATCATCGGCCCGCCAGACATCGGCCATGGCGACGCCCATATGCTGGCCCAGCAGTTCGATGAGGCAAGTTCCCACGTCGAGCGTTTCACCCATGACCACCGCAAGGACGCGCAGCACATCGGCATCGTCCAGCGCGATCAGCCGGGTCAGCAGGCCGCAGATGCCATGCCCGTCAGGAGCGCTGCCGGTAACCGTCGCCGTCTCGGCATCCAGTCCGAGCAGGGCCAGCACCTCGCGCCGCCGCGCATCGAACAGGCTTTCCGACAGGCAGCCCTCGACGCTCTCGGCCACCGCATCGCTGGGGGCTTTCTGCGCTTCGATCCGCACTGTCCACAGCCCCGAACCGATGATGGCATGGGCCACCATCACCCGCAACGACAGGCCGGTATCTTCCACCAACTTGGCCCGGACAGCGGCATGGCGGTGCAGGTCGATGTAGGCGTTCAAGGTGGCGGGTACCTCGGGTCGCACGACCTTCTCCAGCGTCTCGCCCCGCTCCAGCCGCCGGGCTTCTTTCGCGGTCACATAGCCTTCGTGGAAGGTGACATCGCCGCGATGGCCGATGGCGACATAGACCCTGCCGCCCTTCGCCTTTGAACAGGCCGAGTGCTCCCATGAGTGGAAGGTCTCGCCCTTGGGCATGATGACGACCTCGCCCCATCCGGCATCGCGATACCGCTCTGCCCGATTTTCGACTTCGGGCATCTGGAGCGCCCAAAAGGCGTCGGATGAGGCGAAATAGGCCTCGTTTCCGAACAAATCGGCGATGATTTCAATTTTGTAATCGGCCGGATCGAACAGCGCTGCGCCCACCGGGATCGATGCTCCGCCGAACAGCCATGCCTTGAGCCATGCGCCCGTCGGTGCCGTCGCCTGTTCGTCGTCGTGGAGGGCCAGCCACTCCTTCTGCTTCGCCTTCGACGCCATGGTGAGGTGCCGTAGCGACACCGCATCGATGCCGTCCGCCCGGTAGAGATTACGCACACGCGGGATCAGGTTGCCCAGCGCCAGCGTGCGCTTCACCTGCAGGGCGGTCAGCCCGAAGGTCAGGGCGATGCCGTCCACGTCCCGCCCCTCGCGCACCAGCCGCGTGAAGGTTTCGCAGCGGGTCATCTCGTCGGGATCGAGCCGGGCGATGTTCTCGATGAGCGAGGCTTCCAATGCCGCTGCATCGTCTCCCGGTTCGATCACCGCGCAGGGCAGGTCCTCGATACCGCCGCCCTCTTCGACTACCGCCAGCGCCGCATGAAACCTTCGCTTGCCCGCCAGGATCTCGTAGGCGGGAAAATGCTCACCAGCCCCCGATCCAGCCTCGAACACCGCACTGCCGGAAGCAGCCATCTCGCGAACGATGAGCGGCACCAGCACGCCCCGCGCCCGAACCGAAGGCAGGATGTTGGCGATGTCGCAGGTCTTCCTCGTGCCCCGCATGTTGAGGCTGGAAACCGACAGACGGGTGATGTCGATGTGCTTGAGTTCCATTGTCCTTCACTCCTTCTTTCCATCGCGCGCATTGACCGGCCGGAGGGCGGGGTGGGCGACAGGAGCGATCCGGAAGGCCCGCCGAACGAGGCGAGGCGCACCCGAAGGGCCGCAATGAAATGGAGGACCTGGGCGAGAGCCCAGGTTGCGCGCCGCCGCGGCGGGCCTAGAGGTGAGTGACGCCCACACCGCCTGACCGGCAGGTCAATCAGCAACGCCAGCGCGGCTTGTCCGCGCTGTCCACATCCGGAACGCGCAAGCGGGCCGGCTCTGACAGTGATCGTCACGGCTATGCCGACGAGACGCCGAAGGTGGCTCGGTCGGAGCGAAGCGGAGATAGAGCGCGGCCGCGCCAAAGGCGCGGGGCAGCCCAGCCTGCCTCACGCCCTCGAACAGGAAGCCCGCGAATGTCCGCGCTCAGGGAATGACAAAGATACCCGACTGTTCCGTCAGGCTACGCGCCGCGACCATCCGCGCGATTTCACCTTCTATCATCTCACGCACCGTGGCGCTGGTGGCTTTGTTGCCGACCGAGCGCGAAACGGCCTGGACGATCTGATCACCGGTCGCACCGAAGTTGATGCGCACGATATCGACGACGGCAAGGGCGATCTCTGCTGGAGGAAGGCGGTCGGCCCGGCGCAAGGTGGACGAACCGCGCCGACCGGTTGGCCTTTGCACCGGCATCGGCGTCGTGCTCCGCCTTGGCCGCTTCGATCCTGGCGACGATGGCGTCGATCTGCTCGTTGGGGCGATGGAACCAGTCGGTGCTCCACAGCCGGTGGATCGTCCAGCCGTGGCTCTCGAGCACGGACTGACGCAAGCGGTCACGCTCGCGCGCGGAGCGCGCATCGTGATAGGCGGCGCCATCACATTCAATGCCGAGAAGGTAACGCCCCGGGCGTTGCGCATCAGCGACGGCAAGGTCAACGAAGAAGCCGGCCCGATCCGCCCAGGCTCAGACTGCCGCTCTTTCGGCCGGAGTCCGCGGCGGTGTGAAGCCGCGTACCATGGCGACGGCGTTGCAAACCAGGTCGCTGATCTGAGATCAGTCCAACAAGGGAGCGACGCGTGCTCGCAGGATGATGCTCGGGTTAAAGGTGACGACGCGCCTCGCGCCTACAACCGCCTCCTTGCCAGTCTTCGGGTTGCGTCCGACGCGCGGCCCCTTATCGTTCAGCAGGAACGTGCCGAAGCCGGCAATCTTCACGTTCTCGCCACGTTCGAGAGCAGCGGCAATTTCCTCAATGATCGCATCGACCATGTGATTGGCCTTGGTGGAAGATATCCCTATGTTTTTTTTGATCGCTTCGGCGATCGCGGCACGAGTGAGGCTCTTGTACTCTTGATGCACGGGGATCTCCTTCGGCGCGACGAGAACGCGCCAGCAGATCGATAGCATACCGCTAGTAAACGATTTTTCATAAGGGAGATGGGTGCGCCGGTCCCCTGCAAGCCGCCGCACCCAGGCGGCTCGGTAGCGATGGGTGCGCGGGGATCAACGCACTTGTGAACAGAGCGCCGCTATATGCGGCCGGTCCATCAATACCATTCGTTTGCAGCTCGGCGCCTTGGGGTGGCCGCCGGGGCGGGCGCGGCGGTTTCCTCCTGCCGTCGCGTCGGTGACCCATGGTCAGGCTGGGCTTTCGAACTTTTCGGAGGCGGGAGGTGCTGAGCAATTCTCCGCAGTTGGGCTAGTTCCTTTCGCCCAAACGAAGATAGATGGAGAATCGATCGAAGGGCGGTAGATCTCGCTTTCAATCAACGGTGGGCCCGCTCTGCTCGGCCAAGGCACATAGCCTTTCCTGCAATTAATCATCCGCACCTCGTTGCTGCCATCCCAGATCACGCTCATTCCATGGCAGGGACCGTCATGGAGCTGGACGGACTTGCGAAACATGATCACCTCCTCTGACTATGATTTAAAGACCGATTTTCAAACTCTTCGGCTTACCTTTGTTCCCGAGCAGCGGCTACGGCAGTTCGGCGAGGCCCGCTTCAACCATCGCTTTCCAGACCTCGGACGCCTTCTCGGAAAACTGGCCTTCATACCTGTCCGAAAAGCCGCCGATGGCCCCTCCCGCCTCCGCCATTACCTCGGTGGGTTAGAGGATCGCGGCCAGAGCCACGCGCGCCTTGGGAAGGAAGTCCTCCCACATCGGCCGCCCCTGGTACATCGTAGTCTCCGGGAGGCCGTTCTGGCTGCAGAGCGCGCGGGCGATCCGCTCGAGGACAGTTTTCATGCGGAACCTATCTGCGAGAGGTACGCCACCATTTCTTCGATGCGAGCCGCTTAATTCGAGCACCGCAGTGGCGGCAGTTTCCGACATAGTGCGAGCCATCCCATTCCGGCTTTATGTGACAATGGCTGTTGAATAGGGATCAATTCCTGCGGATCATTGCGCTGCCCCTCTCGGTGGCAGTCACTCTGATGACCATGCCGAGCGCGATAGCACGGATGTTACTTTTTGTAGGGCTATGTGCTGCGGCGTGACTTGCAGTGTCGGCGCGCTACGATGCCAGTATCACGGCTTGCGGCGTCGCATTAGGTGAGCTGTTGGCAACATTTTCCGGAACCTTGTTGCTCAGGGGATCGCCGGAATGAATTGCCCGGCGCTATGATCATGAGGGAATGAGATATTCTCATTTCGGGACCACTGGAAATCCTGTATCGTCCGCTCGGGACCTGAGGGTTTGCTGTAACCCGAACCTTGGCCCGGCCTCTCCAGAGCGCCGGGCCTTTTCGCAGCGTCAGTCGGCGGGTGCCTTCTCGGTTGCTCCCTGATCTGGACCAGGACGTTCCAACACCCTCGTGCTGAGCCCCATGATCGCCATGGCCAGAAGAAACATGATGATCAGTCCGCCGACGATGTAACGCAGGTTGTTCGGCTTTCCGCCTTCGTGGCCGCCAGCTGGCGTGATGGTGTCCTGATCGCGGTTGGGCAATGTCATCTCCGGGAATACGCACTGTAAAAAGGCGAAGTGGCCCGGCCGCATACCAGTGGGAGAGAGCATGCCGGGCCACAGGTGCAGGAACACCTGATGCGCTCAAGCCGCAGAAATTGAATTCGTTCCCATCGCAGTTCGCCCGCCAAATGTCCGCGCCGGCGCATTTGCATTTCCATCACGATCGCTGATCTGAAATGCCCATTGAGGTCTGCTTCACCCCAGGATCTACCTGCGATGGAGATTGACAGGAGGCACGGGCACCGCCTCCTCCTGCATCTGCCATGATGAAGGCTTCTAGCATCGGTGCAAGGCGCGCACCTCCCATCACAGTTTCAGACACTGCTCACCGCCGCGCCGAACGCCTTGCAGACGTCCGTTCGCTTCAGCATTGCCGGCGGGCCGGGATCGATTGGCGCACTTCGACGTTCGCGATGAGGCTGGAGCAGCGAGGTGCAACATGGAAGCGAATCCGGAAATGACCGAATGGCTGAGGAGCAGCGATCTGTTGGACGCCAACGGCGACACCACCAGTCTGCTCGATCTTGCCCAGCACGGAGACAAGGCCGATCGTGACTTCGCGCTGTCCCGCATCGCTGCCCTTGCTCAGGGTCGAGGGGCGACCACCGCGTGGCTGAAGAGCATGCCGCAGCCTTGGGATTAGCAAATGGCCTGGTGAGGGAATCCTGCACGTGGCATCGCTTCTTGAGAGCGTGAGTGCGGTTCGCGGCCTCGTTCCCAACCTCTGAGAGAAAGGCAGCCTGCGCGTTGGAGCCTACGGCGCGGTGAGTAGCCCCTAGATTTCTGGACGCCTTCTATCCTAATTTTGAGGACAGGAGGCGACGATGGGGAAGCCCAATTTCAGCGATGAGTTCAAGCGTGATGCGGTGGCCCAGATCACCGAGCGCGGGTATCCGGTAGCGGAGGTTTGTCAGTCAGCATTCGCTGTACGCATGGAAGCGGCAACTGGCGAAGGTGGTGTCTGGCGATGCTAGCAAGGATGCCGAGATCCGCCAATTGAAGCGCGAACTGGCCCGGGTGACCGAGGAGCGCGATATACTAAAAAAAGCCACCGCGTATTTCGCCAGGGATGCAAAGTGAGATACGCATTTGTCGCCGAGCATCGTGACCAGTTCCGGGTTCGATCGATGTGTCGGTGCCTGCGCATCCAGCCCAGCGGCTTCTATGCCTGGCAGAAGAACCCGCTGAGCCAACGGACCCGGGAAGATGTGCGGCAGACGAAGTTGATCCGGCAAGCCTGGAACGACA
>NZ_BAAILP010000292.1:6625-30822 GCF_054589055.1 Novosphingobium sp. 11B
CCCTGGAGGGCTTTGCCTATCTGGCTGTCGTGATCGATCTCTATTCTCGCCGTGTGGTGGGCTGGTCGATGCAGAGCAGGCAGACCACCGATGCGGTGCTGCAAGCGCTGCACATGGCGGTATGGCGGCGCAAGCCCAAGCAGCGGGTGCTGATCCATTCGGATCAGGGCTCGCAGTTCACCAGCATGGACTGGGCGGCCTTCATCCGGGCTCACAATCTTGAGCACTCGATGAGCCGGCGTGGCAACTGCCACGACAACGCGGTGGCCGAGAGTTTCTTTTCCTCGCTCAAGCGTGAGCGCATTAGGCGCCGGACCTACAAAACACGCGATGAAGCCCGGCAGGACGTGTTCGATTACATCGAGATGTTCTACAATCCGGTCCGCAAGCAGGTCAGGAACGGGATGCTGTCCCCCGCACAGTTCGAACGGCAGCAGATTTTGAAAGCAGAAGGCGTCTAGAAAACTAGGGGCTACTCACGGGCTGCCCCTCTGCACCTTGCAAGGAGTTGATGATGATTGATGTCGTTCGTCTTGACGAGACGGGAGGCCCGAAGATGCTGAAGCTCGATCGGGTGGCTCCGCAGCAACCCGGTCCGGGAGAGGTGTGGCTTGAACAGCAGGCGATCGGGGTGACCTCGACGTCACCCAGCGTAACGGCGCTGTGCCAATTCCGCTGCCAAACGGGCTTGGTCTCGAAGGCGCGGGCTATGCCCTCGCATCCCTTCGCCTGCCAAGTATGACGGCCCCATTTTTTGCAGCGACAGTGCGCGCACACCTGTTGAGTCTGGCTATCGGCAAAGACCGAAGCTACCCAATCAGCGATCTCGCCCGCCGAGCGCGCGCCTTCCAGAGCGGCTCGCAAATCGGAAATCAGCGGCAAATTAAATTTTGCGGAGCGGGCTGAGAGGCAGGGACACCGCCTGTCATGCCCACTCCGCACCCCCGGGCCCACGTTGAAACGAAGCCCAGGAGGGTCACCTCGACAAACCTGATGCGCTATTTAAGCAATTCGGCTGTACGTGTCTACAACTTCATGTCATCAATCCGATGTTCTAATTCATTTTCCAAACATCCATCGGCGACTGCCTGATCCAACGTGTAGCGGCCCATTTCACTCCTTGGGTTACCGGGGTGCCGCAGTGACGGCTGCGCACGTCAGGCGAGCGATCAGGCAGCAGGTTACAAAATACGATCAGGTCGCCACCGCGCCCCCTTATAGATAAGCCCTGCTCCGGAAAGCGGGTTTCACCACCGGCGTATCCTTCATTGAGATACAGTATCGCAGTCAGGATTCGTTGATTCTGTTCGTGGGGCAGGACATCCAGATGTTCCCGATATTCTTGGCCATTCATGTAATGAAGTACGCTTAGCGGTTCGCCCTGCGCTATATCGGTTTGCGTTACGCTTGCAATCCGCTGGAGAATTGCCTGGAGCGGCAAGGTCTCGCGCGTCGGGCCAAGGATAGCCGCAGAGGAAGTCCGAACCGGATGCGGTATCGACCTTCCGGTTCGCGGATCGGCGACCACCGAAGGCTCGAGCAAATCTTGAGCACTCATTGCAACATGCGCACATTCTTCGGGGCTCAGAAATTGTCTCCACCGACGAACTTGAAAGTCCCGCCCCAACAAGTCGTGCTCAGGGATCTTCGCAGGCCCCCCCGCTTCGTCGAGATCCATTCTGGACAGGAGTGAGAGATGTTCCGCGGCGATCCCACCGTGATACTTTGCGGCATTGCGAAGCATCTTCAGCGCTGCTTTCCAGTCGCGATCGGAGCCCGAACCGTTGGCCGTGAGCGCAGCTTCGACCAGCGCAGCATCGGCATGTTCTGCCTCCACTGCCGCATGCAGATACTTGCGAGCGGCACTAATGTCTCGGGGCATCAGATCACCGACCATGTGCCATTGTGCCAAAGTCATCAGCGCATCGCGATCTCGCTGCGCTGCTGCACCTTGGACCAAGGCAACTGCCTCGTCTCGGCGCCCTTGCTGCAGCGCTTCGAATGCTCTCTCTACATCTCTGCTCATAATCAGGACCCTGATTTGACTCATTCCAAAAGAAAAGGGCCGGCGGATTTCTCCGTCGACCCCTTCCATTCGCAAAGCTGCGGCGATCAGAACTTCGCCACTACGCCTGCATACATGTAGCGACCACGCACATCATAGATACCGGCGCCACCATTTGCCGCAGTGTTCAGGCCATTGCCCACACCGGTAAGGCCGAACGGCGGCATCTTGTTACCAACGTTGTCCATGCCGAGATAGATGTTGAACTTCTCCGACACGTCCACATCAGCACGGATATCGTGGTACGAGACTGAAGGGTATTTGGACACTGCCGCAAAATCGGTGTTCTGCGGGGGCAGACCGTTCAGCGAGTTATAATCCTCATACGTGTTGAGGTACATCTTGTCGATCCAGCGCATCTGGTAGCCAAGCGTGATCTTGCCGAACTTGATGCTGGCATTCACGTTGACCTGATTCTTCGGATCGCCAAGCTCTTGCAAGACCCGGTCACGGAAGCTCGGATCATCGGGGTTCGTGAACTCGTCGTTCTGCAGCGCGCGCGTCCAGATCACGCCCAGGTTGAGCAAGCCCCAACCGAAGTCACGACGATAGTTGACCGCAGTGTCGACACCGCGAACCTTGAGCTTCGCGAAGTTCGCCGAAGACTCAAGCAGCGAACCTTCCAGGATCTGGTAAGGTTGTTCGCCACGGGGGCCGCCCGAAGCACCAGCACGCTGGAAGAGACCGCAGAACTGATTGTTTAGCGAGGACGAGTCATAGCACAGGTTGGCGACTTGCTGGGCATTGATGGAAGAAATGACATTGTTAACGGTGATGTCATAGTAATCGACCGAAATCGAAAGACCGGGAGCAAAGGTCGGCTGGAAGACCACGCCTGCAGTGTACGAGTCCGACTTCTCCGCCTCGAGAAGCGGGTTGCCGCCCGAAAGCGTTTCCAAGGACTGCGAGTAGACGAAGTCGTAACCGGTCGGGATACCGGCTGCGGCGCAGTTGGCCGCACGGTTTGCACTGCCAGTACCGATGTTTCGAGCCGAACAAGGATCGACGAAAGCGGGAGCGAAGTTCTGACCCTGGGCCGAATACAGTTCGGACAGGTTAGGAGCGCGCACCGACCGCGAATAGGTACCGCGGAAACGGACGTCCTCGATCGGGCGCCAATCGACACCACCGCCGTAAGCATAGACGGTGCCCGTCGCACCCTTGTAATCCGCGACACGTCCCGAACCGGTCAAAGTCAGCTCGCGGAAGAACGGAACGTCCTTGAGCAATGGGACACGAAGCTCGCCGTAAACTTCCTTCACCTCGAATGCAGGTGCCGTGAACGACGGGATCGCATTGTAGAAGGCATAACCGGCCTGAGTCAGATCATCGAGGTCATACCGGTTGGTTTCACGACGATACTCACCGCCGATTGAGAAGCCGATCGGACCGCCTGGAAGCTCAAACCACTTGCTGCTGTCGCCGGCCATGAAGGCCGAAGCAACGAACTGCGTGATCTTTCCCGTCGCGACCGACGGAGTCAGCAGATATTTGCGAGTGGCGTCGCTGACCGAACCTTGACCAAACGGGTTGAGCGGAACGCAAGCTGCGATGTCAGCAGCAAGCTGGGCCGGGTTTCCGCCAATGTCCGAACCGGCGTAACGCGGATCGACCTGCGCTCGGCAACGGATAGTTCCAGTAGCATCACGAACGGTGTCCTGAGCAAGCAGGAAACGCTGAACGTTGATGTTGCCTTGGATGAGATTGCGTTCCTTGAATTCACCGTAGTTGGCGGAAACTTCGTAGTTCCAACTATCGTTGAAGTCGCCACGAACACCCACTACCGCACGATAGGTCTCACGCCGGATACGCTCGTCGCGGATACCGAAGTCGACCCAGTTGCGACGCAGACTGAAACGATAGCTGCCATCTGCGACCTGACCGAGAGCCGCTGCCTGGTTTGCCGCCGCGTTAGCTCCCGAGAACGCTGCGCCGGTATTTGGGTTCACCCCCGAATTGATTGCAGCGGTCAGCTGCGCAGCAAGGTTCGACCGTGCGGACGCCGACAGGTAGGGGTTATCAAGGCGAACGCCTTCGCGGTTAACCACGCCGCCCGCATTGCTGTACGAGCGGTCGGCGAAACCATCGATCTCCACGCCGTCACCCAGCGTCGTGCCCTGAGAGAAGAACGGGCCGCTCTGCGAGCCACGGGCTTCCGTGCGAACGTACTTGGCTTCAAAGAACGGGACGAAAGCGGGGCTAATTTCGTAGTGGCCAATGAGATTGGCCGAGTAACGCTTCAGGTTCGGGGTGAAGGTAAGCAGTTGTCCTTCACGGCCCGTCATGCCGTTGCCGCCAATAAAGCTTCCGTTCGGCCCGATACCCACGCGATCGCCGGTCTGGGCGGTCAACGCGCCGTTAGGCTGGAAAAGCGACGTGCAGGTAAAGGCAGAACCGCCCGCCCCTCCGCAAGGCCCATTAGCGCCGCCGAAACGGATTGCCGTCAGGCCGCCTAGCGAGATAGTCGAGCTGCGGATGTCTCGGAAGAAGGTGCGGTCAGGAATGCCGTCGCTAGGCGCGCTCGCCGGGTCTGTGTCCGTTACGACGAAACCATCGTTGCGGGCGAGCGGGCGACCAGTGGCGTCATACTGGGACTGGTTGGCAAACTCCAGGTTCAACGCGATGTTACCGCGGCCCTCGGAGAAATTCTTGCCCGCGAGCAGGGAGACGTACTGGCTGCCAGCGTCGTGATAAGTCGGCGACACGCCCCCCTGACCACGCAGCTGCAGACCCTCGTAGTCCGTCTTGAGCTTGAAGTTGACCACACCTGCAATAGCGTCGGAGCCGTAGATTGACGAGGCACCGCCGGTCAGGACTTCGACATTTTCGATCAGGTCGGTCGGGATCGTGTTGACATCGACCGACACACCCGTCGAAAGGATATCGCCCGCTACATGCCGGCGGCCGTTGACGAGCACCAAGGTGCGAACCGATCCCAGACCGCGCAGGTCGAGCAGGTTCAGACCGCGCGTGCCCAGGAACCGCGTGGAGTTCTGCTGGCTGAAAGTGTTACGCAGCTGCGGAAGTTCGTTCAGAACATCGCCAACGGAAACCTGACCGGTCTGGAAGAACTGCTCGCCTGTGACAACCGTGACCGGATTCGTCGAGTCGAGATTGGCAGAGCGGATGCGCGACCCCGTCACAACGATCGATTGCGCTGCCTCCGGCTCCTCTGCCCCCTGCGGCGGCGCCTCTTGAGCGCTAGCCGAACCGATCATCACGGCACAGGCCGTTAGGCTCGATGCACCGCGAAGTACGGACTTTTTGAAGGATTTTTTCACTTATGTGTCCCCTATTCATCGTAGTCGACCCCCGGAAAAGGGCTGACAGTCCCGAATTGTCTTCGGGCTGATGTGCGGATTCTGCTCATCTGCCATTCATGAGCAACCCCCCTGCCTCGCCGGTTGAAATTTTTCTGTAACAAGTTGCAACATGGCAACAAAGATTACCGGTATGTTGCCGCAATATCTCATCACGCTTCAACACCCCTACGCCGGGCCGGTAAGCCCAACAAACGTTTAGTTTTTTTGACCCCAGGTTTGGCGCAACCTTGTTGCGCCGGTGCATCGCAGCACTAACGTTTCCGAACAATCGGCCTGATCAGAAGACCTAAAAAAACGGGGGCTCCCGCGAAGGAACCCCCGATCTTGGACAATTTGAAGAACGAGAGGTCAGAAGCCGACCTTCACCCCTGCCTTGAAGTAGCGACCAAGAATGCCTTCGCCGCCCTGGATCGGGTTGTAGGCGTGGGCACCATAAGTCACCGTATCGATCGGCGGAAGTCGGTCGGCCAGGTTCTGGATCGTCGCGTAGAAGGTGAACTGGTCATTGATCTTCACCTGGCCAGTCAGATCGACCGTAATGTAATCGCTAACCTGGCAGGGCAGCGATCCATCGCTCTGACCGCAATCCTTGTACGCATCGCCCTGGTCCATCGCCGAGAGGTCATATCCGTCGAAGTAATTGGCGGTCGCGCTGAGAATGAAATTCCCGAAATCGAGCGAGGAAGTCCAGGTCCCTTTCCACTTGGGCGTACCCGAACCAGCCGTCAGATTGAAGTTACCGAGCGTGCCGTCATAGCGCTCGACAGTACCGTCGGGGAATTCAGTCTCGAGCTTGAGGATGTAGGTCGCCTGCGCCGAGGTCGAGAACCGGATGCCTGGAGTTATGTCGAAATCGGCCTCGATTCCGAAGTCGAGACCAGAGGTACGCAGTGTGTTCGCGTTAATGAAGCCAGACTGCACAAACGCGATACGCGGCAGGACGCCTGGGTGAGCCGTATCCGCGACATCGGGAATGACGTTGTAGCCATCCGGAATTGCCTGGCCGGTGTAATAGGCGAGGATTGCCGGGGCATTGTTCGCCGTCGTAATTACGTTCGTTTTCTTGATGTTGTAGTATTCCGCCGTCAGCGTCACGTTACGGATCGGCTGCAGCACGATGCCCGCTGTGAAACTACGTGACTTCTCGGGCTTAAGATCGGGGTTGGAAAGCGAGGTGCTACCATAGCTCGCAGTACGAACATAAGTCGGACACTGGGTGAAGGTGGCCTGCGAGCAACCGAACTGCGCCAGATAAGAGTCCGGGTAAGTATTCGCCCCGGCCGTGACGTAGCCGGTCGTCGGGAAGGTTGCATTGGACTCGCCGAAGCTCGGAATCCGGAAACCGCGAGAATAAGTCCCGCGCAAGGTCACCTGCTCGATCGGCTTCACGATGACACCCGCCTTCGGCGAGAAATTGTCGATCCCGTTCGGATAACGATCGTAGCGGCCACCTGCGCTCAGGGTGACCTGATCGATGATGGGTGCATTGATTTCCGCGTAAGCCGAGTAAACCCAACGGCTACCCTTCACGGCAAAACCGTTAAGGCGATAGTAGCGCTGCGTACCGCCATTGATGTCGGAGTTGATGCTCGGAGCATCCACAGCTTCATATCGCACACCAGCGCCCACAGCAATCTGCAGAGGGCCGCCCGGGAGGTCCAACAACTCGCCCGAAAGGTTTGCATCAGCCTGGACCAGATCCGAAGTGGCTGTATTCATCGCAGTGGGTGCGATGTAGTCCAGCTGATCTTGCGTATTTGCGTAGGGATTGACGAAGTTAAAGCTACCGTCTGCGATAACATTCAACAGGTTCTGAATGTAAACGTAGCCCGAGCTGCGGCGACGCAGATCGACGTGCATTGCCGTTACACCGACATTGTAGTGCCACTTGTCGGAGATGTCGCCCTTCACCCCAATGGCACCACGGTAACCGCGCGTACGAGTTTCGTCATGCTCACGCAGGTTGGGAAGGCGTCCCAAGAGCAGCGCCGACTGACCTGAAGCTGCAAACGGATTGTTCGGGTTCAATGTGCCGTTCGCCGCGGTGCAGGCTACCGTCGTTCCACGCGGACAAACATAAGCGGGCAGTTGCAATACGGTATTGCCGCCATAGAAAGCAATGTTACCCTGCGTGCTGTAGCGCGGGAAGTAGAACGGTGCTGGCGCATTGCCGCGGATTGTCGACGGAAGACCCTCGTTCTGAACATCGGTCTGAACGAAGTTGAAGGACGCAAACGCCTCGCCTGTGTCGCCAAAGCGAGCCGTCACACGAGCTGAAAGGCCAAAGCGCTGAATCTCCGGATTGATGACACCGTAATTGTTGGTCAGGTCTTCCTGACAAACGGACGTCGGCGCAAGCGGGTTATCAGCCAATTCAGCGCCAGTGAGATTGTATCCGGTCCCACGCGGGCAGCCGAAAGAAGCGTTCAGCTGCTGATAGCGCCCCGCTGCTGCGCCACCAGTGCCCGGAGCGACGTAAAGAGTGCTGCCCGTGCTGGTAAGGATCGGGTTGAAACCCTGATAGTTGCCATCGGCATCCAAGCCATCGACGACGTTGTTAGAACCCTGGACGCCATCGTGAGAGATTCCACGGTAATCGTCGGAGTTGTAAGGGTACGGACGTTGACGGTTAAAGAGCTGCGCCTGTTTGTAGTAGAACCCGCTGACATACGCGTTATAGCCATCGCGATCGAGGTCTCCCTTGCCCGCCGTCAGCGAAAGCCGGTACTGGGAAGCATCGCCTCGGCTTGAAATGCCGGCTTCGGCGCGCCCCGAGATACCGGTAATCTGCTTCTTCGTGATGATGTTGACAACGCCCGCGATTGCGTCGGCGCCATATGTGGCCGAAGCTCCGTCGCGCAGGACCTGAATATCCTGAACGATGTCGTCAGGGATTGTGTTCAGGTCCACAAAGTTGCGAGTGCCGTCGTCTGCCAGCGGGTAGTAGGCAGCACGCATGCCGTCGAACAAGACCAGCGTCGAGTTGGTGGTAAGCCCGCGCAGCGAGATTGCCGAGGCGCCGGACGCGAAAGCACCGTTCGCAGAGAAGCTGTTCGTAAGCGAAGGCCCATTGTTTGCCGACAGGCGCTGGATGCCTTCCTGAACGGTGCTGATGCCACGGCGCTCTAGGTTCTCAGTGGTTACAGTCGTTGTCGGCGAAGCGGTGATAACATTACGGATAATGGTACCTGTGACGATGATGTCACTACCGTTCACCGCTGCATCGTCAGGCGCGTCGGCGGATGTCGTGCTTGGCACCTGTGCCGCCGGAGCGGATTGAGCCAGCGCGGGCGAAGCAACCATCGCGAATATAGCACCGCTAGCCATGAGATGGCTGCGCTTAAGTGTCAAATGCTTCATGGGGGGGCACCTTAACATTGCCGTGATCGTGAAAGACACTTTCAACGACGGGTTTCTCCCGGACGCCGCCAGCGCCAAATCGGGATCATTGCCATTTCATGATAAAGCGAATGCACCATGTAAAGGAGCCGCTAGGCCCCGATGTATCATATTCTCAGCCCCGTGACATTGATGCAACAAAACGGAAACATACCGTCATCTCCTTCACCGACTCATTGTTTCCAAAGATTTTGCCAATCGGAACCTGATTGAAATTAATGGTGACAAGTTAATGTCAGGATGAAACCAAATGTCCCATATCACTGCATGGGGGCTGCCGAGCAAAAAATCCGGAGTTATGCCATTGGGGATTCCAGTCTGGGCGTGTCGTGTCAAACGAAAGCACCCTGCGGAAACCTCGGCGTGGAGGTAGTGTCCATCATGCCCAATTCGGCCATTAGCCGGTCAGGATCGGATCAACGTGCACCAGAAAATCCGCATCGCGCGTCGCGCGGTCGTCGTCGTCGATCCCGGCGCTTACCAGCATTCCGCCCTTCAAAAAGAACCGATCACGGTGCTCGATCACGGAAAGCCGGTAACGCAGGCGTTCAAGGGCGATGCGCACCAAGACGATTCCGAGGCGCGCTCTTCCTTGCGGGCAATGCTGAGCAGCCGATCCTTAACGGACTTCGCGAGATTGACTGGCACCTTGGCCATTTGAAGTGAGCGCTTCGAGGTAGGGCTGCATCGTTTTCCAGGCTCCGCCCGTTTTCGCGGCAGCAGCGATCATGGTCGGTGTCGGAGCGCGTCATCCTACGAGGGTCTGAATGCCGCTGGCTTACAGCACCGCGAGGTAAGGCCGAAGGGTGCCTGCCGTCTCGTTCAGACCTACAGCTTCGATTTTCAGCAACAAAGTCTCGGCAGTCAGAGCCGGATTTTTGAAACGCTCCCGCATCGACCTGAGGGCGCCAACCGCACGGCCGGGATCAAGCTCGATGGTGTCTGCAATGAAGGCGTCCGTGGAGTTCGCCTCGATGTTTAGGCTGGCCAGCACATCGGCGGGAAAATCCCTGAGGTTGTCGGTCACGATCGTCGCTGCCTGTGCCTTCAAGGCAGCAGCGACGACATGGTGATCATTTCGATCGGGGATCGCTGCGCAAGCAGGCTCAAGTGCCTCGTAACCAGTGACGGCCGCTTCCTCGAAAGCGGTCTCCATATTCACTCGTTGGCGCTGCGCGATCGTGGCTGCGTCGCCCTGCCCCTTGTCCGCATGAATCCGTTCGAGCGCCAACTCCACCTCGTCGAGAACCTTGGCGGACCATCGAATGCGAAAGAAGCCTGCCTCTGCAAGCGTGAGCAGCATGTTGCGCTTGAGAACACCCACTAGTGCGCAAGCGTCAACGAATGCCGTATAGCGATTGGCGAACAAGGCTACAGCAGCTCCGAGTCATTCTCTGCCAGGTTGGCCAAGGCAGCGCCGCGACGCGCGTCACGCGCCTGCTTGTAGGCGAACAGGTCTTCAGCACGGATGCGGCGGTGCCTCCCCACCAACACATGGGGTATAGCCTCCTTGTCCAGCAACGAGATCAGGTGGGGACGCGACACGTTCAGGATGTCAGCCGCCTGCTGGGTTGATAGCATCTGGTGAACCGGCACCAGCGTTACAGCATCGCCCCGTCCGATGTGACCTAGCAAATCGAGCAGCAAGTGCGACAGCGCCGCGGTTAGGGTCACGTCGACGGGCTGCCGGTCGTCATCAAGCACGCGAAGGGTCGCACCGCCATCGGCGTGAGCTGCAATGATCTGGCGCAACTGGTTCGCCGCCACCTTCTCGCTCGCAGAAGGCAGGCGCGCGCCGATTTCCTCGGCGAAGGCTGGGATGGTCATGATTGGGCTCCTCTGCTGCGCGCGATCATACGATATTCGCAATGAACGCAACAAGTGAAATATACGAAAATCGCAATCGTTCCCATTCAGCGCGTCATTCAAAAGGAACTGCACGCTAGCCGCCACAGAATGCGTTCCAGTCTTCCATCATGACACGGCCCTTCTCGAGAAGGTTGCCTCGGCGATATAGGCATCCAGATCGAACAGCGCCGCGCCGACCGGGATCGCGGCTCCGCCGAACAGCCATGCCTTGAGCCACGCCCCGGTCGGTGCCGTCGCCTGCTCGTCGTCGTAGAGGGCCAGCCACTCCTTCTTCTTCGCCTTGGATGCCATGGTGAGGTGCCGCAGCGACACCGCATCGATGCCGTCGGCGCGGTAGAGGTTGCGCAGGCACGGGATCAGGTTGCCCAGCGCCAGAGTACGCTCCACCTGCGGCGCCGTCAGCCCGAAGGTCAGGGCGATGCCGTCCACGTCGCGCCCCTCCCGAACCAGCCGGGTGAAGGTCTCGCAGCGGGTCATCTCGTCGGGATCAAGCCGGGCGATGTTCTCAATCAGCGAGGCTTCCAGCGCCGCCGCATCGTCCCCGGGCTCTATCACCGCGCAGGGCAGGTCCTCGATGCCGCCGCCTTCTTCCACCACGGCCAGAGCCGCATGGAACCTGCGCCTGCCTGCCAGGATCTCGTAAGCCGGTGCATGCTCGCCGACCGCCAATCCGGCCTCGAACGTCTCGCTGCCAGACCCGACCTTCTGGAGAACGATCAGCGGCACCAGCACGCCCCGTGCCCGGACCGAAGGCAGGATGTTGGCGATGTCGCAGGTCTTTTTTGTGCCTCGCATGTTGAGGCTGGTAACCGACAGACGGGTGATGTCGATGTGCTTGAGTTCCATTGTCCTTCACTCCTTCTCTCATCGCGCGCATTGACCGGCCGGAATGGCGGGATGGGCGACAGGAGCGATCCGGCAGGCCCGCCGTCAGAGGCGGGGCGCACCCGAAGGGCCGCAATGAAATGGAGGACCTGGGCGAGGTCAGATCAGCGACCTGATTTGCAACTTCATCGGCATCACCGGCGTCTCGGGGACTACCCTTGACGCCGATAAACGATGCCTTCTTGTGGGGCCGAAAAGCGGCACGCGATGGCCTGTCATCGACCTGCAATCCTTACCGGGGCTCTGCCGCAAGCGCAGAGTGGGCACGAGGTCATGCGACGGAACACCATCATGAATGGTGGGTGCCTATGCCGGGGCGGCCCGTCCCACACCGAAGGCCCACTGGCGCAGGATGACCTGCGTTACGATGAACCGTTTTTTTCTAGCGATGGATCGAAATTGGGGGTGATGCGTTCCTCATGTGAAACCTATCGAGGTAACCATGAACGCAATCAGCAACATCCATGCTTTTCCAGACACTGCTGGTTATACACGCTCGCTCTGCGCGGAGATTGAAGCTCTCCATTCCTTGGTGCATGCGGCTTGCCCGCCATCAGCTGTAGTCAGCGTCTGCTTTGATGGGCACTTCAACCTGTTCGTGGATGTTCGCTCCCTCGAAGAAGCTGCCACGGTAGAGGCAATCCTGCCTGATCTGGCTGGCGGCGCCTTCCGTGACCTTCGCAGAGCCGGAACCCCGCACCAGCCTTTTCGCCACCGGGTGGCTGCGACCATCGTAGCCTGATTACTCGCCGCCAAGGATTCTCGGAACTTGTTCGACCATTCCCGAGTTCATTCGGCAAAACATAAAAGCATGCGATCCTGGGCCCGACCGCGCTTCCACCACCGATTGCCGGTTGGGCCAACCTCTTCCAGACATCCTTGCACATAATGCCGGTCGGCACCGTCCGATGTCGTGGCGGCCATTTCGCTTGGAATTCCGGCGGGCGTGGCCGCTGCTGCAAGCCGTCCCGCCCGCTTTGAGGGCGGATAAAGTGATCGGCGAGCAATAGCGTTCAGAGAATAGCTCCGCAGCCGCTTGAGTTCTGACCCATCGTTGGGCGGCCGCCACTATTAAATTTCTGCAATCCAGACTTACCTAGTTATTTTCGATCAACCGGTTCCGAAGTATTTCCGGCGCGCATGCGAATGATTCGCTGCAAACGGGGGATTACCATGAGGACTATCTACAAGCTCGCGCTGCCTTGCGCGGCGCTGATCGCGCATCCTGTCGCCGCGCAGACCGCTGCTGCTCCTGTCGCTCCAGTTCAGACTGCCGTCGTCGCATCCGCCGCGACCATCCTGCCCGCAGCACGGCCTGACATCATGCGCGCCGGCCTCGCCGTCGCTCTCGTCACCCGTGAGGAACTGACGACCAAGAAGAAGAAGCTGCGGGTGGGCCAGCGCTTCCAGATGGAAGTCGCCGAGAACATCACGCAGAACGGCGTCGTCGTGATCCCGTCGGGCACGCCCGCGATCGGCGAGATCACCGAAGTGCGCAACAAGGGCATGTGGGGCAAGTCCGGTTACATCGGCGCGCGTGTCGTCTCGCTCAACCTCAACGGTCGCAATGTGCGCCTGTCCGGCACTTTCGATGACAAGGGCGTCACCGGCACGGGCGGCGTCGTGGCAGCCATCGCGCTCGTTCCGATTGCGGGTTTCCTCACCACCGGCACCAGCGCGTTCATAGCCAGCGGATCGCCCGTGAAAGGCTTCCTCGACGAGGATCTAGCGTTTCAGGCCGTGCAGCCGCAGGTGATCTCGGTGCCCGTAGCGGTTCCGGCCGTGGCGCCTGCCCCTGCGGTGCTGACTACGGCCTCGGTCACCAAGTAAGTCCGATGCTTTCCTACCCTCGCGGCTCACGGCTGCGGGGGTAGACCGGCATATCTGAAACGAGAAAAGCCCCCAGTCGGCAGACGCCCAAGCCCGACATTTAGGGCGAAGGGAGTGGCCAGCACATGAAGCGGCCGTTCTCGCCCGAGTTCATCCCTCGCACTTCAAATCCGGGGAGTTGTCGCAAACGTTCGAGCGCCGCATGCTCCCCGGTCGCTAACTGCGGAAATGCGACCTGAGTTTGCCCGGTGTTGTCGTTCAGCAACCACCACAGGTCCGCGCCCCACGGGCCGGTGTCATTTGTCTCCACATATACTGCGGCAATGTCGTCCATCCTGATGCGCTGTTCCACTCGTTTGGGCGCTCGGCAGACGATCTCGTCATCTGGTGTGACCTCAACAACGAAATGGGCTTCTCGGTGCTTCATTCCGCCAAGCTGCCCTGATCTAAGCTCTGGGGCAATGTTCGCTCTCCACCCTTGCGGACACTGCCAGTCAGCACACGCCCCAGAGCGGACTTAGGCAGTTTGCAACTAACGTCCCGCTCCAAACACAACATCCGAGATCGCGCCGCTGCAACTGTCGATACGAATACCAAGCTGGCTGCCTCGGTCTCCGCGCTCAGAATTCCAGCGGTAGACCTCCCATGACATATCCGTTTGTCGAACGAAGATATCTGGAAACGCCAACGTGTCTGTGTTCGGGTTGGTCGACGGCTCTATCGCCAGAAAGATAGCTTTCGCAGCAGCGTAAGTCGCCACGAGAGGGCTGTCTGGCCTGCCGTGGGTTGAGTTGCAGACGTAAGTGATAGCCAAGGGCGTTGTCGCTTCACCAACCGGGGGAAAAGCGACTATGCCACCCAAGGCAGTCGACAACGTAATTATGGAGGTCCGTCCGATCATCCTGTCGACTTACCTCTGAAATTGCGCGCAGCGCAATGTCTGCTCCCCAACCCCTTTCGGTCCCTCAGGGGACCGGAGGTCGGGCTACATTCCCGCTCGCCCGCGAAGAAAAGCTGCCTGACCGAACGCGCCCCATTGCGGACATCAATCAAGGTGCTAGATTTGAGTATGCGCATAGTTCTAGCCAGTCTTCTGATAGCAGGTTTATGCCTCAGCGCGGCGAATGCGCAGTCCAATCCCAAGCAAATGCCACCGGCGGAACGCCAAGCGTGTTCGTTGAAAGGCGGCAAACCAATGCCGCAAGGTATGCTCGGTTACGAAAGGTGTGTGATCCCTTATCCGGATGCGGGGAAGGCCTGTACGAGTAAGCAACAGTGCGTTGGGCAATGTCTCTACCCTGAGGGGAAGCATCGCCCGGCAAACCTGAAGGCTAAAGTTGTTGGTCAGTGTCAACCGACAAATTCCCACTTTGGGTGTCAGTCAGTCGTCGACAAAGGCCGCGTCGTAAGCTCTGTTTGCGTCGATTAATCGACTACGGCTGTGATGGCCATCTTGCAATAATTTAATCAGAAGGCGTTGAGCGGCAAACGCCCCTTTGCAGACGCTTATGAGCTATGCCACCTTGGATTTATGATCCGCCAGATTCTAACGTGTATCCAGTTTCTGCTAAAAAGAGACCGTGTCCACGGCCGGTCAAAGAAGCCCGGTGTGCCAGAGCTCGTAGTGAATTCCGGGCTTACCGATGAAGAAATCGGCCAAATAGCAGAGAGGCTTCGGATTCGAAATCCCGAACTGCACCGTATCCTATCCCACCCGCAAGATATGGAGACGTTGGATGAAGCAGACGGCTCGCTAAATCTATTTGAGAGGGCTTCTATTGGAGCATTTAAATATGTCCGAGAGTGCGAGCCCATCTCTTGCCCAGGGGGAAGATCGGATGCGTCAAAGGTACAGCAGCACCTCGTTTATTACATAGCTGGATGGAAATATCGTATTATTTCACAGGACTGATTAAGCGCCGTCCACTAACCACTCCGGCCGGACAAAATCGGCCTGACGGCTGCGGCCCCATGGTGGACGTTAATGCCCCCCGCGCACTGCCGACGCGATCCCCAAGACCACCCATGCGCCGCCAAAAACGCGGACTGCAAAAAGCGGAACACGCAGAGAGTATGTTTCAAGGGAACGCCGCTCTTGGAAGAACTCTTCGGGGTTTCCATTCCGCAGTTCGCGAAGCCGATTATCTCTCCTGCGCATCATCCAAGACATTATCTTGTGTGGCCAACTGAGACGGAAAGCCGTTCCCCGGAAGCGGAATGACAGCCTTACAAGAATTTAACCCGGAAACCGGTCCAGCAGCACACGCCCCATTCCCGCCATCACGCGATATTCTGCGCGATGACGATAGCCGAGGTTGGCTGATCGTGATTAAAGGTTGGCTATGACCCGCTTGACCACTCTTCGAGAGCGATTGACCAAAGGCACGCCAGAGTTGGTTGTGAACCTACATCTCTTCTCAACAGACGAAGGCGGGAAAGCGCTCCCAATAGTGCTTGGCTACGGTTGCCCCTGTAGCATTGACAGAAATGTCCGAGAGGCTTGGAGCGGGTATCCGCTTATAGATCGTCCCATGATGCCGGGAGAGACGCGCCGTGTTGGCTTCGTCTTTCTTTCAGGCCGTGAGGCGGTGGACGCGTTGTCTTCTACCGGGCACTTCTTTCTTTGGGAAGGAAAGCTGATCGGCGAGGCGCAGATAGTCCGCTAAGCTGCCTGCGCTTCCGAAACCTGCCGGACCGCTTCCCACCCGTTTTCGCCATTCCGGGCGGCGAGCGCTGCGCTCTATAGCCGTCCGTCCGGTGCTCGCCGCTCGGGAAGAAATGCGGCCTGACCGGACACGCCCCGTTGCGGACGTGTGGTCAGGGGCGTATCGCCGCACTGAAATCAGTGATGAACGGGCCAATGGCGGTCTGATCTGTGCCAATCGTGAAACGAAGACATTGATCATCGGCGTTGGATTCACCCGTAATTAGTATGTGGCCGAGCCCGTCGCTTCGAAATGTTACATGGTCCGTTCCGTATTCTTCTCTAAGAACGGCCTCCGTAATCACACCCAACAGCATTTGTTCCAAGGCAATTATAGCTTGTTCAGCATGCCACTTGTCGAAGTAAAATCGACTTTCACATCCGAACTTGTTTGACGAGACAAGGAGCGATGCTACAAAATAATCCGCACTTCCGAATTTCTCAATGGAGGTAAGAGCTAGCTGCTGGTTCGAATCGTTTGTGCGGAGATGAACATCTATGGGCATAACAGACAGATAACTGCTTCCTCTGTTCCCTGGAATCAAAAAGGAATGGCAGCTTCCCACCCATCATCGCCGCTAAAGCTGCCAATTTGGACTGCCTGAAAACGGTCGGGCAGCTTTACCTCGCCAAACGATGCAATCCGCGTCCCGGAAAGGCGATGATGGGTGGAGAGCGGTCGTGGCGCAGGAACGATGTCGACCGCGCTTTATGAGCCCGGCTTACCCCAATGGCCGGGGTGCCTATCATTAAACTCAGCGCCGAAAATCCTGATCGCTTCTCTAAGAAGCTCTTGGCCCGCCTCGGAATAACCCGAGAGGCTGGCGTCATCCTCCAGCCCCATGAGTGCTGTCATGAAGTAGCCGTAGTAATCAGCAGGCGTGTCTTTGCTCGGATTCTCGGCCATCATCCTACATAGATGCCAGTAGGCACTATCGTCCGCAACGGGGCGATGGCCGATCGGCAGCTTTTTCTGCTGGCGATTGATCGCCAAACCGAAACAGGACCGGCAGGTTATCCCCACTGATCAGCGGAAACCAGCCTTTGCGGACGCGGCCATCAGCTGACGGACGATGGTGTCCGCGCATGAGAGGAACGTTTGCTGCGTTCGCGGTGCGCGGCCGTCCAAGCGGCAATTCCGTGATGCTCATTCCACCGTCGCCGCAAAAGAGGGGTGACAGCAATCCTCAATGTTCTGTCTAACGGCAGGAGGCGCTTGAATCGCCATCTTTCAAGGGTTTAGACCACTACAGCAATTCGGTCCGGGACTCGCGTCCATCAATTGCTAAGCGCTTGGAGGCCGCCCCCTTGTCCTACTTCACCAAAATTGGCCAATTTTTCGACGCAATATATTGTTTTCACAGATAATTATCAGAAAGTTGCAAAATTGCAACTATACATAAAGAATCGAACCGAAGCTGATGTCTGCGGTGATGGACAATTTGATGGACCTATTTGTCAGACAAATATCCAAGCTATTGTAAAAAATATATTTAATTTCGATATTCGATTCCGGCTCGGCCTCCACATCCTTCTGAAAATTGGTGCTTATTTCCCCTTCGGGGCCGCGCTTTGCCTAGCGCCGCTTTTTCAAGACGAGATAGATCGCACCCTGCCCGCCATGACGCCGATGGGCGCCGCGAATGGCGACGATGTCCGATGCGTGCTCGCTCGCGGCAAGCCAGTCGGCGATCTTCGCGCGGATCGCACCGCGCGCGCTGCCCCGGTCTGCGGCATCCACAGGACGCGCCTTACCGGTCACGATGAGCACTACTCGTGCGCCCATCGCCTTTGCCTGCACCAGCCCGTGCATCAGGCGCATGTAGGCCTGATCGAGGTTGGAACCGTGCAGGTCGAGGCTGAAATCGGGCAGCAACGTGCCTTTGGAGATCCGCTTCTCCCACGATCCGTCGAGATTGACCGGCACATCGACGCGCGGCTTGGGCGGGGCCGCTTTAGGCAGCGACGGCGGCGGAACCCGGCCCTTGACCTTTTTCACAGGTGGTGGCGGAGCAACCGGGACCGGCATCACAGGCGCCTCGGGCTCGACCAGCTTGCGAGACGCGACAAGCGGCTTGACGGTGCGGGCGACTTGCGCCCAGACCGCCTTCTCCTCTTCCGTAAGCCTGCGCCCCGGCCGTTTCATCGGGCGCCGAGGCGGGTCAGGACGCCCTTAGGCAGGAGGATCAGGGCATTGCCCCGGCCGCTCATGCCGCCTGCGGTCAGGCGGGCCTGGGACCCGGCGCCCCAGAAGGTGTCGAAACGGTTCGCACCCTTGATCGCGCCGCCGGTGTCCTGTGCGATCCACAGTCCATTGGCCTCGCGGCGGTCGAGATCGAGGTACACAGGGGCACCCAGCGGTACATAGCGGGGGTCTACGGCCACAGAATTGCCCGCACGTACGGGCACATTGAGCGCACCGAGCGGTCCATCACCGTTCAACACTTTAAAGAAGACCCACGAGCGATTGCGCTCCATCAGCGCGCGCCCCTCGACCGGATGCTCGCGGACATATTGCATGATGCCCTGCATGGAGCCGGAGTACTGACCCGGCCCGGAGCCGACCAGCCCTTGATCGCGCATGATCCCGCCGATGCCGGTATAGGGCAAGCCGTTCTGGCCCGCATAGCCGATGCGCGTCACCGTGCCGTCCGGCGCGACGAGGCGGCCGGAGCCCTGCACCTGCAGGAAGAAGAACTCGACGGGGTCGGCGGCCCAGGCAATCTCCAGCCCCTTGCCCGCCAGCGCCCCGGCATCGATCTGCGCGCGGTCGAAATAGCTGGTGAAGGTGCCGTCCGGCGCATAGCGGCCAAGCGGCATGCGCCCGCTGCCGAGCGGCGGGGCATCCCCCGGCTTCGCGCGCACGAGATCGGGCGGGAAAGCGTAGACCGGCACTGTATAGCCGGGCTGCGGCGTGCGGCCGCCCGCGATCTCCGGTTCGTAGTAGCCGGTGGCGTAAGAGGAGCCGTCGCCGATGCGGGCGGTCTCGAAAAAGCTGGAGAAGAAGAGCGCGGGCGATCCCGCGCCCCAGTTCACGGCGGCCGTACAGGCCTGCCGCCAGTCCTCGGGCCGGGTCAATCCGCTGCCGTCCTTCCGGACGATGAGCTTCGGGCAGCTTTCACGGAACGAGGCGAGAGCGCCTGCCGCATCGGCCGCGCCCATCCGCAGCGCCGACAGTGCAGGACCACGGCGCACACCGGCAGCCAGCGCGTTCTGGGGAGATGAAGGCTGGGTCGTCGGCCCGGTCGGCGGAAGCGTAGGACGCGGGCCGCCGGTCTTCGGGATTACGCCGCCGCAAGCCGCGAGCGTGGCCAGCAGACCGCTGATCAGAAGAGCGCGCCAGGCGTCCCGGATCGACCGCCCGGACACCACCGCAGGTGCCATAGTCTCCAGCGCCAAAACAAACCCTCCCCGCAAAGCAGACGCCCCGCGCCGGGGGTGGCACGGGGCGGATCAGGCTTTGTCGGCTAGCAGTCCAAAGAAGGGGGGATCAACCCCGGATCAACCTTCGTCGGTCTCTTCGAGGACCCAGTCGGGATCAGGCGAGTTCACGGCGCGACCGAACGTCCAGACGTCGATTGTCTCGATCGCGTCGTCGAGCGAACCGGCGACCACCTGCCCATCCGCATTGCGGGTGACGGCGGCGATGTCGGCGCGGAAGCGCAGGGTGATGCGGGCATAGCCGTTCTCGACACCAGCGGCGGTGAAGCCGGTTTCCTCGATGCGGATCAAGCGGTTGTCGAGCGTCTCGCCGGCCTCGATACGGGCGTCGATGGCGGCGGCGAAACCGGCATAGACGTCATCGTCGCAAAGCTGGCGCAGTTCGGCCTTGTCACCCTTCCAGAAGGCTTCGAGAATCATGCGATAAGCACTGCGCGCACCGTCGAGGAAGGCGGCGGCGTCGAAACGGCGATCAGCCTGTGAAATCTCCGCCAGGCCACGCTCGACCGAAGGCGGCGCGAGCGGGATCGCACGCTGGCGGGGCTGTTCGGCGCGGGCGCGATCATCGCTGCGCTGATCGGGACGCGGCGGCGCGGAAACGCGCGGAGCGCCCGGCTTCTGGCCCTGGCGACCTTCGAAGCGTCCCTGGATGGGCTCCTCTTCATGCTCGGCGCGGCGGCCGAGCACGGAGTACAGCCGCAAGCCAAGGAAGGCTGCGATCATGGCCAGGATCACTATTTCCGGTGTCACGTCCCTAATTCCATCCTTCTGTGGCGCCCCGTCTGTGGCACCGTGGCCGCAACCGATCAAAGACCGGCCTGAAACCCCATCGCACTCCGGCGCAGTTCCGAAGACTCGAGCGTGCCTTCGGCTTAGCACTCGAACATAGCCCCAGATAGGTACGCATTACAAATGAACAACGCGTGAGTGGCTCGTTCGGGGCATTTTCCCGGCGGATCGAGCCCCTCGAAGCGATGTGCGCGCAACTTCGGGACACAACCTCTACAATTTTCCCGACGCTCGGGTGTTCCCCGCGCCCGCAAAATGTTTTACCCGCCCCCGCTGAACGTTTCAGATTCCATTGCGGGACACAGATCAGATGGCCGACGAAGGCAACATCATTTCCGACCTCGACCTCGGCAACGGCGAAGACACCGCCCCCGCCGCAGGCATCATTTCGCAGTACATCAAGGATCTCTCGGTCGAGAATCCGAACGCCCCCGAAGCGTTCTCGTGGCAGGAACAGCCGCAGATCGACGTGCAGTTCAACATCGGCGCGCGCGCGATCGAGGGCGAAGTCCACGAAGTCGAGCTGAAGATCACCTGCTCGTCGCGCACCAGCCTCGGCGTCGCCTTCGCGGTCGAGCTGAGCTACTGCGCGCTCATCGGCATGCGCAACCTCGAAGAGGCCCAGTCGCACGCGTTCCTCTTCGCCGAGGCGCCGCGCATCCTGTTCCCTTACGCCCGCCGCATCGTGTCGGACGCCGTGCGCGACGCCGGTTTCGCGCCGCTCATGCTCGAGCCGATCGACTTCAACGGCCTCTACGTGCAGCAGCTGCAGGCGCAGCAGCAGCAGGCCGAGACCGGCATGGGCGAGCCGGTCGGCAACGCCTGAGATAGTTGCTGAGGGTCGGGGCGTCGCGCCGGTGCTTCGACAAGCTCAGCATGAGCGGGCGGGGGTGATGAAACCAGACGGTGTCACTTCCCGCCTGTTTTCCACTCCGCTCATCCTGAGCTTGTCGAAGGATGCGAGACACGGCGCCTGCCTTTTGGAAAGCGCGGCATGAACCTCGCGAAAGCCCTCGCCAGCGTCGGCGGACTTACGCTCGCCAGCCGGGTGCTCGGGCTTGCCCGCGACAGCCTGTTCGCCCGCTTCGTCGGCGCGGGCTTCGCTTCCGACGCCTTCCTGATCGCGTTTCGCCTGCCCAACATGTTCCGGGCTCTCTTCGCGGAAGGGGCCTTCGCATCAGCGTTCATCCCGATGTTCAACAAGAAGGTCGGCGACACTTCGGGGCCGGGCCTGCCCGCCGGGATCACCTTCGCCGAAGAGGCGTTGTCGGTGCTGCTGCCCGTCCTAATCGTCATGACGGTGCTGCTCGAAGTACTGGCATGGCCGGTGACGCTGTTGCTCTCGGGCGGGTTCAACGACGTCACGCACGACCAGTTCGCCTTCGCGGTCACGCTCAGCCGCCTGACGATCCCGTACCTCGCCTTCATCAGCCTCGTCTCGCTGCTGGGCGGCATCCTCAATTCACTGAGCAAGTTCTGGGTCAACGCCGCCGCGCCGATCCTGCTCAACCTGACGCTGATCGTCGCGCTGCTGGGGTTCCATTCGGACGACCCGCTGATCACCGCGCGCAATCAGGCGATCGGCGTGTCCGTTTCCGGCGCGTTGCAGCTGCTCTGGCTGGTGCTCGCCTGCCGCGCCAACGGGGTTTCGATGCGGCTGCGCATGCCGGTGTGGAACGCCGATGTGAAGCAGTTGCTCAACCTGATCCTGCCCGCCGCCGCCGGAGCGGGCGCGGTGCAGATCAACCTCCTGATCTCCACCGCGATCGCCGCCCGGCTGCTCTCGCACGGCTCCGTCACATACATGTACATGGCGGACCGGCTGAACCAGTTGCCTCTGGGCCTCATCGGCATCGGGCTGGGCACCGTGCTGCTGCCGACCATTTCGCGCCAGCTCGGCGCGGGGCAGGAAGTCGAGGCGATGGAAACGCAGAACCGGGGCATGGAACTGGCCCTGCTGCTGACGCTGCCCGCCGCCGTCGCCCTGATCGTCTGCGGCGAGCCGATCGCCGCCGCGCTGTTCGGCTACGGCAAGTACGACGCCGGCGACGTCGCCCGCACGGCGGAGGCGCTGGCGGCCTATTCGATAGGCCTGCCGAGTTATATCCTCGTCAAAGTGCTTACGCCGGGCTTCTACGCAAGGCAGGATACCAGGACGCCGGTGCGCTATGCGATGATCTCGATGGTGGCGAACCTCGTCGGCAATCTGGTGCTGATCGTGCCGCTGCAGCACATGGGGCCGCCGCTGGCGACGGCGCTGGCTTCCACCCTCAACGTGGCGATGCTGTACCGCACGCTGGTGAAGCGCGGACATTTCACCGTCGATGCGCGGCTGAGGCGCCGCGGGCCGAGGCTGGCGCTCGCCGCCGTCGCGATGGGCGCGGCGCTGTGGTTCGGGCAGGACCTGATGATGCCTTATGTGCACGGCACCTGGCTGGTGCGCGGGCTGGCGCTGGCCGTGCTCGTTTCGGCGGGCTGCGCGGTCTACGGCATCGCTGCCGTGGCGACCGGCGCCTTCACCCGCGCCGACCTCGCCCTCCTGCGCCGCCGCAAGCGCGCCGCCTGAAGGGTTCCATCGATGCGCGAACGTGCTATGAGCCCCGGCCATGCAGGATCGTGCGATCTTTTTCCCGCCCACGCTGCGCCCCTTTGCGCCGCGTTCATGGCGATGGCATTCGGTCACCCGCTGACCGTACCTGCATTCGTGCCCTGTACGGGCGCAACCCTCACATCCATCGACAACTGACTTAAGGACGCGACCATGCGTATCGTCTCCGGTATCCAGCCCACCGGCAACCTGCACCTCGGCAATTACCTCGGTGCGATCCGCAACTGGGTGAAGATGCAGGACGAGGTCACCGCCGAGGGTGGCCAGTGCCTCTACTTCCTGGCCGACCTCCACGCGATCTCGATGCCGCACACCCCCGCCGACCTCGCCGCCAACACGCGCGAGATGGTCGCGGCGCTTGTGGCCTGCGGGCTCGATCCCGACCGCTCGACCCTGTTCAACCAGGCGCAGGTGCCCCAGCACTCCGAGATGCAGTGGCTGCTCAACGGCACCGCGCGCATGGGCTGGCTGAACCGCATGACGCAGTGGAAGGACAAGGCGGGCAAGAACCGCGAGGGTGCCAGCGTCGCACTGTTCACCTACCCGGTGCTGCAGGCCGCCGACGTGCTGCTCTACCAGGCGACTCACGTGCCGGTGGGCGAGGACCAGAAGCAGCACCTCGAACTCGCCCGCGACATCGCACAGAAGTTCAACAACGACTTCTGTGCGGAAGACGCGCCGCTGTTCACCCTGCCCGCACCGTTCATCCCGCCCGAGGCCGCGCGCATCATGTCCCTGCGTGACGGCACCGCCAAGATGAGCAAGTCCGACCCCTCGGACATGAGCCGCATCAACATGACCGACACCGCCGATGCCATCATGCAAAAGGTGAAGAAGGCCAAGACCGATCCGGAGCCGCTGCCCTCGGAAAAGGGCGGCCTCGAAGGCCGCGCCGAGGCGAAGAACCTCGTTGCGATCTACGCGGTCATGGCGGGCACCACGGTCGAGGCGGTGCTGGCCGAGTTCGGCGGCGAAGGCTTCGGCAAGTTCAAGCCCGCGCTCGGCGAACTGCTGGTCGAGAAGCTGGCGCCGATCAACGCCCGCTTCCTCGAACTGCGCGAGGACCGCGAGCGCCTCGACGCGATCCTGTGCAAGGGTGCTTCCAAGGCCCGCGAACTGGCGATCCCGACGCTGGAAAAGACCTACAACGCCCTCGGACTCGTGCGGGGTTAAAATTCGTCTGGAAAATGCCCGGTGGGCATTTTCGTAGCGGCACCGGGCCCACTCCCCCACCCGACCACCCATAGGGTACTATCGTTGGGTGGTCAGGTGGGGGAGTGGGCC
>NZ_BAAILP010000292.1:30975-45575 GCF_054589055.1 Novosphingobium sp. 11B
ACCCACGGTTCGGCGAGCGCGGAGACTGCGCCCAACGCTTCCAGGCCTTCCGGGTCGCCCTTGTGCTCTCCGGCGATGAGCAGGCCGAAGACGCGGCGTACGCTCCAGTCGGGGAACGGCCGGTCGATCAGTTCCAGCGCATCGCCCGCACCGACCTCGCCATCCTCGATCACCCGGTAGTACCAGCCCGCCCGGCGCGATTTCACGCACCCGGCGTTGACCTTCGCCCCGTCGAAGCGATGATCGAGCTTCCAGCATGGCTGGCGGCCCTGACACACCTCGACGAGCGCGGTGCCCATCCGCCAGCGATCGCCGATGAAGATGTCTTCCTCGGTCAGCCCATCGGTCGCGATATTCTCCCCGAAGGCGCCGTAATCGGCCAGCAGCGGATGGTCGCCGATCGATTCGCGCCACCAGTCATAGTGGTCGTGGGGGTAGTGGTGGATGGCCTTGTCCGGCCCGCCATGGACCGAAAGATCGGCCTGGCTGTCCCCTTCGAGGCCCAGTCGGTGGACCTTCACCCGACCTTGCACCGCCGTCTTGGCGATGGCGCTCGGCTCGTCGGCCGCGCGGAACGGAGCGACCTTGCCGCAAAGTACGGAAAGAATGGGGAACGGACTCGTCATGACCGGGCTTTATTCCTACATGAACGATACGCGATCAAGTCGTGAAGCCGGCCCGAGGGCGGTGGATGCGGGATGAACCGGCGGAACGGTCCGTCGCTCGTCCAAGTCCATTCAACCTCTATTCAGGGCGTTGATTTCACGACAGTATCGTAAAAGAATCGAAGGCCGCGCCGGAGTGGGGCGTCTGGATCTCTTCGGGTTCGTGGAGCAAAGATGATGACACACCATTCCGGATCGCAGCTCGGCAGGCTGAAAATGGCAGCTGCCGCCGTGCTGCTCATGGCGCTCGCCGCGTGCGCGACGCCGTTCAAGGCCGACGTTTCGCGTTTCGCGACCCAGCTCCCCGCCCCGCAGGGCCAGAGCTTCGCGATAGTCGCGGACAATCCCAAGCTCGCTGGCGGGCTTGAATTCAGCCAGTATGCCTCGATGGTTGGCGATCGCATGGCCAAGCTGGGCTACACCCCGGTGGAAGACCCGGCCAAGGCCACGCTGATCGTGCGCTTCGACTACGGCGTCGACAATGGCCGTGAGCGCGTGCGCAGCACTGGCGTGGGCGCAGGCGCGTTCGGCCCGTGGGGCGGCTGGGGTCCCTATGGCGGCGGCTTCTACGGCCGCGGGTTCTACGGTCGCGGCTTCGGCTGGGGCGGCCCGTGGCGCTATGGCTGGTACGACCCGTTCTTCGACAACGGCATTCAGTCCTACACCATCTACACCAGCGGCATCGACCTGAAGATCGACCGCGCCGCAGACGGCCAGCGCCTCTTCGAAGGCAAGGCGGAAGCCGTCTCGACCTCCAATCGCCTGCAGTATGTCGTGCCCAATCTGGTGGAAGCGATGTTCACGAATTTCCCCGGGAACTCCGGAGAGACCGTGCGCATTACAGTCGCGCCCGAGAAGAAATAAGCACGAAATCAGACAGGCTCCCCCCTGCGAAGAGTGGGAGACACCGAGGGACGGGTCCGCTGAAATATTGCGGGCCCGTCCTTTTGCTATGGGGCCTCAGGCGCTATCTGGCGCCCCATAGGATTTGTTGATGCATAATTTCATGGCCATCCTCTCGCAGCTGTTCTGGGGCGTCACCATCGGCGCCTTGAGCGCTGCGTTCGAGACGCTGGCCAAGGGCGCGATGATGCTGGGCGGCCTCGGCGGTGCGGGCTGGTATGGCCTGAAGTGGCGTAAGGCCCGGCGTGAGCGGGACGGCAAGGGCAAGGACTGACGCTTTTGTCCTGGCTCGTTGAATGGATCTTCGAAGGTCTTATCGAAGCAACCGCCGAAGCGATCCACCACCGTTATGGCTGGGGTGGATGCGCCTCGCTGATCCTGTCGCTCGTCGCGGTGATCGGGGCCTTGCTGTGGTGGAGCGGAGTGTTCAGCTCCGCCACCTGAATCAGCTCCCCAGCGCGACCACGCCGCCGGTGGAGCCGAAACCGCCCTCACCCCGCGCCGTCTCGTCAAGTTCCTCGACGGCCACCCACGAGGCGCGCGTCACGGGCGCCAGAACCAGTTGCGCGACGCGGTCGCCGCGGCGAATGTCGAAGCCTTCGGCGCCGTGGTTGATGAGGATGACCTTGACCTCGCCCCGGTAGTCCGAATCCACCGTCCCCGGCGAATTGGGCACCGAAATGCCGTGCTTGAGCGCAAGGCCCGAACGCGGGCGTACCTGAATTTCGTAACCCACCGGGATCGCCACCGAGAGGCCGGTGGCCACCGCATGACGCCCACCGGACGGGATCGTCACGTCCTCGGCCGAGACCACGTCCATGCCCGCCGCGCCTTCGGTGGCGTAGACGGGCAGGTCCAGCCCCTGCCCGTGCGGCAGGACCTTGACCATGACGGGGACTTCATTCGGCGAGTGCATCGGCAATCCTTTCGACGAGGGCGCGCGCGACGTCCCCCTTGGGCATTTCGGGAAGGGAAACCACCTCGTCGGCCATGACGATGTGGACGGTATTGGCATCGCCACCCATGACGTCGCCGGAGACGTCGTTGGCGACGATCCAGTCGGCCCCCTTGCGCACGCGCTTGGCCTGGGCATAGCGGATGACGTCCTGCGTCTCCGCCGCGAAGCCGACGACCAGCGGCGGGCGGCGCAGGCCATGGGCAAGGCCGGCGAGAATATCGGGGTTTTCGGTCAGTTCGAGCGGCGCGATGGCGCCGCCGTCCTTCTTGAGCTTCTGATCGGCCGAGCGCACCACCCGCCAGTCGGCAACGGCGGCAACCATCACCGCAACGTCAGCCGGAAGCGCGGCGTCGACGGCCTCGGCCATCTCCAGCGCGCTCTCGACATCGACGCGATCGACGCCCGGCGGGGTCGGCAGATGGACTGGCCCTGCCACCAGCGTCACCCGCGCGCCCGCCTCGGCGGCGGCGGCAGCGATGGCGAAGCCCTGCTTTCCCGAGGAACGGTTGGCGATATAGCGCACCGGATCGATCGGCTCGTGCGTAGGTCCGGCGGTGACGAGGACGTGCTTGCCGAAAAGCCGCAGCGGCTCGTCCGAGAGCGGGATCAGTTCGAGCGCGCCGGGATCAGTGGCGGGCGCCGCCCGGGCACTGCCCTTGACCGCCAGCGGCGAAGTGCTGGCGGGTATGGCACGCGGCCCGCGCGGGATCATCGTGGCGGAAAGGCCGCCCGGCTCGTCACCGACGATACCTTCGGGGCCATGGCCGAGGCAGCGGGCGATGTGCTCCCAGATTTCCGCCGGTTCGGGCAGGCGGCCTGGGCCGTATTCGCCGCAGGCCATCGCGCCCTCGTCGGGCTCCATCACCTCGACGCCGGAATCGCGCAAGGTCTGAACGTTGCGCTGTGTCGCGGCGTGGAGCCACATGCGCACGTTCATCGCGGGAACCACGAGCACCGGCTTGTCGGTCGCCAGCAGCAGTGTGGTGGCCAGATCCCCCGCCAGGCCCGCCGCCATCTGCGCGAGCAGGTCCGCCGTCGCCGGGCAGACGACCACGAGGTCGGCCTGGCGGCTGAGCTGGATATGGCCCATCTCGGCCTCGTTCTTGAGGTCCCAGAGCGTCGTGTGGACGGGGTTTTCCGATAGCGCCGCAAGCGTCATCGGAGTGACAAACTTCGCGCCTCCCTCGGTCAGCACGCAAGTCACCGAGCCGCCTTCGCGGCGGATGATGCGCACGAGTTCGCAGGCCTTGTAGGCAGCGATGCCGCCGCCCACGATCAGCAGAATGCGCGGTCCGTTCATGACTGGGGCTTCTGCAACAGCGTGAGCATGGGCGCAATCAGTTTGGCACAGGCCCTTTGGCCGCAGCGACCAGTTGCATCACCGCGCGCGGAGCAAAGACCAGCCCGGCGAACATGACCGGGGCGATCATCGCGCCCCAGTAGAAGTTGTCCCACCGCCCGACGAGCGTGAACGCAAATCCGTATCCCGCGCAAAGCAGGAACCCCGCCAGCCCCGAGCGACTGCGCCAGCCGAGCCAGCCGAAAGTCATCAGCACCACCGCAGGACCCGCGAGAAAGTGCGGAAGCCAGCGCAAGTTGCTCGACTGCACCACATTGACCAGCCAGCCCGCCATGCCGCGCATGACCAGCCATGCCGGGCCGTGCGGGTCGCTCTGCAGCACGTCCCTCGCGATGATCGAGAGGTGCCAGGCGAGCCCCGCGAAGAACACCGCGATCAGCAGGGCCCACGCCGCGCTTTCGCGCCAGTTGCGGTTCCACAGCGCGAAAGCGGCCATGAGCAGCACGTAAGGCAGCGTCAGTTCACGAATCGCCAGCGCCAGCGCGGCGCAGAGGAAGGCCGCGATCCAGCGCCCACCCTGTCCGTCCCGGCCGATCCGGTGCAGGCCGAAGGACAGCGCGATCAGCCCCCCCGCCCACAATTCATGCAACGGAAAATAGTGCCGGTTGAGCTGCAGAGAGGCACCCACGAATACCATAGCGGCACCCAGACGCTGCACACGGCCGCCATCGTCCGTGTCCACGCCCAGACGGCGCCACCATACCGCGACGATTCCCAGCATGAGCGCCATCGCCGCGGCCATCTGGCCGCGCTCGCCGAGCATCGCGTCGATATAGGCCAGCGTCGGCAGGCGCACCGCGATGCCGGGGTTGACCGGATAATTGCGCGCCCTCTGCTCGGGCACGATGAAGTCGTAGTAGTTCTCGCCCTTCTGGATGCGGGCGATGGCGACCTCGTACAGCGCGAGGTCCTCGTCATAGGGCTTGTCCGGGGTGATGACGGCCTGGCCCCCCGCGTCCACCGGCCCTTCGACCGCACCCTCCCACGGCGAGCGATTGCCCGGCTTGTTGGTCGGCGCGATCATCGAGGCGACCAGCACCAGCGCCAGCAGCGCCAGCGCCAGCCGGGCAAGTCCGGGCGAGAGCCGCGCAAAGCGGCCCCGGTCGATCAGTGCAGAAGAGTCCAGTACGTCAGTGCCCACGCCGCCGCGCCCCCAAGGATTGCGGCCAGAGCATAGCCACCCCAGTGGTTACTTTCGCGTTTACGGCGCTCCCAGATCAGCTCCACCTCCGGCAGCGGTGCCTGTTCCGGCGCGCCGCCCTTGGGCGGGAAGCGGTCCTCGATCCGACGAACCAGCGCGGGCAGGCGCATCAGCGTCTCGATATCCTCGCGCACCCGGTCGACGATCACCGCCTCAGGGCCGAGTTCGTCGCGGATCCAGTCCTTCACGAAAGGCGCCGCGACGTCCCACATGTTGATCTCGGGATCGAGCGCGGTGGCCAGACCTTCGACCATCACCATGGTCTTCTGCAGCAGTAGCAGGTGGGGCTGCACCGCCATGTCGAAATCGCGGGTGATCGCGAAGAGCCCATCGAGCATCTGTCCGACCGACAGCTCCGACACCGGCTTGCCGCGCATCGGTTCGCCCACGGCACGCAGCGCGGTCGCGAATTCCTCGACCGTGTGATAGCTGGGGACGTACTGCGCCTCGAAGTGGATTTCAGCGACGCGGCGGTAATTGCCGGTGGTCAGGCCGTAGAGGATTTCCGCCAGCCACAGCCGCGCCTGACGGTTGATCCGGCCCATGATGCCGAAGTCGATCGCGACGATCGTAGTATGTTCCGGCGCCCCCTGCACGAACAGGTTGCCCTGGTGCATGTCGGCATGGAAAAACCCGCAGGAGATCGCCTGCGTAAGAAAAGTCAGTACCAGCCTGCGCGCGAGCTTGGGCATGTCGTGCCCCGCCTCGCGCAGCGCCGCGAGGTTGCTCATCTTGATGCCGTCGATCCATTCGACCGTCAGCACCGAACCGTTGGTGCGGTCCCAGTCGATGTCGGGAACGCGGTAATCCTCGATCCCCTTCATCGCATCGGCGAGTTCGGAGGCCGAAGCGGCTTCGCGGCGAAGATCGAACTCGCGCTGGGTCCAGCGCTTGAGGTTCGCGATCACGGCACGCGGACGCAACCGCGCCGCCTCGTTGCCAAGCGCCTCGAGATGAGCGGCGGCCCATTCATAAGTCTCGACGTCGTGCGCGAACTGCTCGCGGATGCCGGGACGCAGCACCTTGACGGCGACGTCGCGCCCGTCCGGCGTAACCGCGCGGTGGACCTGCGCGATCGAGGCGGCGCCTACCGGAGTTTCCTCGATCGAGGCGAAGATGCGCTCGAGCGGGCGGCCGAAGGTGCTCTCGATCTGCGCGCGGATCGCCGCGAAGGGCACGGGCGGCAAGCTGTCCTGCAAGGTCAGCAGGTTGTGCGCAGGACCTTCGCCGACGAGGTCGGGCCGGGTGGCGAGCGCCTGCCCCAGCTTGATCGCGGCGGGGCCGATCTCCTGGAAGGCGCCGGCATAGTCGGGCTCGGCCGGCTGGCGCGTGCCGAAGCGCGCGATCCGGCACAGGCGCTTGACCGGCGCCGGGGCATTGCGGTCGTTCTCGATCCCGCGCAGCGCCCCATGGCGCGCGAGGACGCGGCCCCACTTGAGGAGACGCGCGATGTGGACGGGGGTGGTGGTCACTTCTCCCCTCCCGCTTGCGGGAGGGGGCGGGCGCGTCCGAACGCAAGGTCGGCGCCAGCGCCCACCCCGCTGCGACTAGGCAGCAAGCTGCCAAGTCTCACTGCCCCTCCCGCAAGCGGGAGGGGGGAAGCTGCGAAAATCATCTCAGACCTTCCAGCCCGAATGGATCGCGACGAGGCCGCCGAGGATCGGCTCGACCTTGGTATGCTTGAACCCGGCCTTGCGCACCATGCCTTCGAATTCGGGCATCGGCGGGAAACGGCGGATCGATTCGATCAGGTAGCGATACGATTCCGCGTCCCCGGCGATCATCGAGCCGATCTTCGGGACCAGCTTGTGCGAATAGGCGTCGTAGACTTCCTTGAAGCCCGGCCATTCGGTGGTCGAGAATTCGAGGCAGAAGAAGCGCCCGCCGAACTTGAGCACGCGGTGCGCCTCGGCCAGCGCCTTGTCGATGTGGGTGACGTTGCGGATGCCGAAGGCGATCGTGTAGGCGTCGAAGAAGTGGGCGGGGAAGCTCAGTTCCTCGGCATTCTGGCGCGACCACACCAGCGTGTCGATGCCGCGCTCCATGGCGCGCTCGATGCCGACGTCGAGCATGTCCTGGTTGATGTCCGAGACAGTGACCACCGCGCCCTCGGCTTCCATGCGAAAGGCGATGTCACCCGTACCGCCAGCCATGTCGAGGATCTGCTCATCGGGACGCGGACGCACGCGGCGCACGAACTTGTCCTTCCACAAGCGGTGCATGCCCACCGACATGGCATCGTTCATCACGTCGTACTTGCGCGCGACGGAGGAGAAGACGGCGCCGACGCGGCTTTCCTTGTCCTCGGCCGCGACGTCTTCATAGCCGAAGGAAACGGTTTCGCTGCCGATCTGGCCACTGGTTTCGCTGCTCATGGCGCAGTCCTCTAAACGGCCGGGCGCGCCTGCGCCACCGCTTTTACCGCAAGGATGTGACGGGATTCGTCATGCACAGGCGCCGCCGCCTGCGGCATTCTTGTCCGCGTCCCCATTCCCGGAGAAACGCGATGGCCGAAATGTCCCTCCAGCCCACCTTCAGCCTCGCGCCCGAGAAGCTGTGGCAGGCGATCAATCCCTGGACCTGGACGTTCGAGGGCTCGCAGGTCGGGCTGGTCAACGTCAACATCGGCGAGACCAAGTACCCCGAGACCGAGCGCGCGATCCTCGATGAAGTCGGCAGTTACGGCCGCCAGCTGGGCCGGATCGGCGATGCCCTGGAAGTGCTGATCGCCCATTTCGACACGGCCCGGCTCTCCGAGGCGGAGCGCGACGCATTGACGATCCTTGAAGGCGACCTCGCCAAGATCCGCCGCGTCAAGGCGCGCGAACGGAAGAAGTCGCAGTGAACTTGCCAGCCCGGCCCAATGGAGGCACCCTCCCTTCAGGGGAAAACAGGAGGAAGAACCAATGACCGACTTCGACCCAAGACCCGCGAGTTCGGCGCCCAAGTCGGGTTTCGACTTCAACCAGCCGACGATCATAAACCTGCTCTATCTCGCATCCTACGTGACCGGAGTGACGGGCATCGTCGGCGTCGTGCTCGCCTATGCCTGGCGCGGGGACGCGAAGGCCGCATGGGAGGTGTCGCACTACGAATATGCGATCCGCACGTTCTGGCTGTTCTTCCTCGGCATGGTGGTAGGCACGATCCTGACGCTCGTGCTGATCGGCATCCCGATCCTGATCGCGGTGTCGGTTCTGGTGATCGTGCGCTGCGTGATGAGTATCCTCAACGCGCAGAAGCAGGTGCCGATGCCCAATCCGGGCAGCTGGCTGGTTTAGAACGCCCCGTACGCAAGGTACGCCAGACCCGCCGCCTGCACCGCGGCGATGGTGTGGAGCTGAGCGACGAAGGGTTGCTTGCGCGTCTTGTGCCGGAAGGCCCGGCGCCCAGCATAAGCGCCGGGCGTCCCGCCCGCGAGCGCGAGAAGCAGCAGCCGCGATTCCGGGATACGCCGTTCTCCCCGCCGCGCGCGGGCCTTGTCGATGCCGAAAGCAGCGAAGGCGACGAGGTTGAGCCCCGCCGCCAGCACCCACAGAACGTCCGTCAAATTCAGGCCGGTCACAGGCGGGCGAAGATCGACACCGCAAGGTTGATCCACAAGGCGAGCGTGAACAGCATGCCCAGAACGAAGGCCCCGCCCCGGTGCGCCGGGTTATTGTAGGTCATGTGGATCAGGCTCTGCACCACCCGCGCGCCGACGTAGCCCCAGGCGAAGATCAGCGTCCAGCGTCCCACGACCGCCACCACGAAAGCGGTGAGGCAGGCGGCGTAGAACAGCGTCGGCAGTTCGAACAGGTTGTCATAGTGCCGCACCGCCGCGCGGGCGCTTTCGGGCTCGGGCGGGCCGATGTGCGCACGGTAGTAGTCGGGATCCATCGACTTGATGATACCGGTGCGGGCGACCGCCATGCGCACGAAAGCCACGAACGTCAGCGCGACCACTACCAGCATCGGCAGGAAAATCAGGGTCGGGTTATGGGACATGCGGCGGCCTCCTTCATGATGGTTCCGCGTAAGGGAGCGGGAATCGCCCGGTCAGTTACTGGGCGTTGCAGCCGTATCCGGCGCTACGTCCGCAGGCGCAGCGGCCTCCGGTTCGTCCTGTTCGTCCGGGAGCGGACCACCCTCGGGGCCCAGCTTCTCCCAGTCCTCGTCGGCATCGGTCGGCGGCGGAGGCGGAGCGGAGGCGACGATCGGTTCGGGCTTGAGCCGGGATTTCGGGGTGCGGCTGGCGTAATGATCGGCGCCGTCCTTACTGAAGGCATAGACTTGCGTGAACGGCACACGGTACTCGGCCGTCCCGTCCGAGACGACCACTTCGTTACCGGCGAGGCGTTCAACGGTGCCGATGGCGAAGCCGTCGTCATCGACGAGCGGAAGTCCGTGGACGAGTTCTTCGCGGGACACATTGCGCACGGTGACCGCGTTCTCGTCAAGCAGGGCGCGCTTGCCCGCCTTGCTGTCGGCGGAGACGGGAGCCGACGTCTGGGCGAGCGCCGGCGGGGCGGTGATTGCAGGAGCGAGCGCAAGCGCGCTCAGCAGCAGCATAGTACGGGGCAAGACCGTTCCTCCGGACAGAATTCTCAGGAGAAATGCGCATGAAGCAAGCCGGTTGCCAAGAGCTACCCGCTGCGGGAGGCCGGAAACATCCGGCGAAATACGAGGAATGAGCCCCAATCTGGCGGGAATGGAGGAAAAATTGCCCCCATTCCCGATCCGATACGACTTACTCCGCCGCCACTTCGCCGAACAGGCCGGGCTCAGAACCATCGTCCACCAGCGGCTCGTCGTTCGCGCGCACCTTCTTGCGCGAGTCGAAGTTGGCCCACACGGTGTTCCAGTCGCCGCGGGTGGCGCCCTTCGAATATTCCGTCGAACGGGTCTCGAAGAAGTTGGCGTGCTCGACGCCGTTGAGCAGCGGCTGCAACCAGGGCAGCGGGTGATCCTCGATCAGGTAGATCGGCTTCATGCCCAGCTGGCCAAGGCGCCAGTCGGCGATGTAGCGGATGTACTTCTTGATATCCTTGGGCGTCATGCCCGGCACCGGGCCCAGCTCGAACGCCAGGTCGATGAAGTTGTCCTCGAGACGGATCGTGGTCTGGCACTGATCGGCGATATCGTCCTTCACCGCCTTGGTGAGGCAGCCACGCTCTTCGCAGAAGGCGTGGAATAGCTTGATGATGCCTTCGCAGTGCAGCGATTCGTCACGCACCGACCACGAGACGATCTGGCCCATGCCCTTCATCTTGTTGAAGCGCGGGAAGTTCATCAGCATCGCGAAGCTGGCGAACAGCTGCACGCCCTCGGTGAAGCCGCCGAACATCGCCAGTGTGCGGGCGATGTCCTCGTCGTTGTCGACGCCGAATTTCTGCAGGTAGTCGTGCTTGTCCTTGAGTTCCGAGTACTCAAGGAACGCGCCGTACTCGCTCTCGGGCATGCCGATGGTGTCGAGCAGGTGCGAATAGGCCGCGATGTGCACCGTCTCCATGTTGGAGAAGGCGGTGAGCATCATCTTGATCTCGGTCGGCTTGAAGACGCGCGCGTACTTCTCATGGTAGCAGTCCTGCACTTCCACGTCGGCCTGCGTGAAGAAGCGGAAGATCTGGGTGAGCAGGTTGCGCTCATGATCCGAGATGTTCTGCACCCAGTCGCGGCAGTCCTCGCCCAGAGGCACTTCCTCGGGCAGCCAGTGGACCTGCTGCTGGATCTTCCAGTAGTCGTAAGCCCAGGGATATTCGAAGGGCTTGTAGGTCTTGCGGGCTTCGAGAAGGGACATGGGCGGCTCCGGTGGATCGTCTGAAATTGCGTTCGCCCACAACGCTTTCACGCTTGGGCGGAAAGGCCAGAGATAGGCAAGATCGCGCGCAAATCGAGTGCGTGAATCATCTTCCCACAGGAATATGTGGGGGCAAGGAAAAAGTGTAGCCCCAAGGGGTTGTGGGTGTGATTAATTTCGCCGCCCTCGCATGAATCCCCGGATTGTGCCGGTCAGAGGACTTCGGCGACGCCTTTCAGGCTCTCTCGCGGCTTGTCGATCGCCTGCGCTTTCAGCTGATGCACGCGCGGGATCGAAACTTGCAAGACCTCGGCGATCTCGGCGAGGTTCAGTTCCTCCACGAAGTAGAGCTGCACGATCAGCTTGAGCCGGTCCGGCAGGTCGGTGATCGCCGCGATGACCGCGCCGCGCATCTCGGCGTCGACCAGCATCGCGAAGCTGTCAGGCGTTTCCGTCGCGAAAGTCATCCACTGGTCGGAATAGACCTCATCGATCGGCTCGAAACGCATCGGGCGGGCAGCATCCTGCAGCGAGACCAACTCACCCTCGCCCATGCCCATCGCCTGCGCCAGTTCGTCAGGCCGGGGATCGCGGCCGAGCCAGCCCCGAAGCTGCGTCTCCTTGTGCGCCAGCATGCGGCGGCGCTCGGACGTGCCGCGCGTGCCCTGCACGTTGCGGCGCACAAGATCGACCATCGCCCCCCCGCACCCGCATCTTGGCATAGGCGGCGAAGCCGTCCTCGGTCGGCAGATCGTGTTTCTGCGCGCATTCGGTGAGCGCGACGAGGCCGACCTCCACCAGATCCTCCAGTTCGATCCCCGGACGCCCGGTGCCGTGAACGTGCCAAGCCTGCCACTTGACCATCGGCAGGAAGCGGCGGACCACGAAGCCCTCTCGCGCACCTGGGACGACCTGTTCGCCACGACGGCCGCTGGCGCTTCGCCCGGCGCACATACGCGATGAACATCGCCGAATAGCCCCCTCTTGCGGCGGAGCAGGCGCGCGATTAGGAAGGCCGCGCCGAAGCGTTCACCTTGAGCATTTCGGCGAAAGATCGCGCCGGTGCCCCGCAAGGGGCTTAAAAGGGAACGCGGTGAGGATGTTCTCATCCGAATCCGGGGCTGTCCCTGCAACTGTAAGTGGCGAGCGCGATGCATAGGCCGGTGCCCCGAAGGTGGTCGCCGGCAGCCACTGGGCCGGACGCTGCGACATGCGAGGCCACGGGAAGGCCATGCATCAAGCGATGACCCGCGAGCCAGGAGACCTGCCTGCGTCCGGTCGCTCTTGCCTTGGTCCAGGGGATGGCCGCGGCACGGTAACTTCCGTCTGAGCGACGCAACGTGCGGCGGGGGCCGCATCGGCGCGAGGGACGTCGGGCGCCGCCGCGTCCGTCCGGTGCCTCCCGTGCCGACCGCGCCGAGTGCGCGGCACGCCCCCGTCAGGTCGCCGACGCGAAGACGGATCAGAATGCCGATGTCGCCCGCGAAAACCTCTCTCAAGAGCCGGATAACCGTGCTCTTTTTTCTGCTCGTCGCCGCCAACCTGGTCGTCTGGGGCTGGGCGTTCAGCCTGTTCCACGCCAGCCCGGTGATGCTGGGCACCGCCCTCCTCGCCTGGAGCCTCGGCCTGCGCCACGCGGTGGACGCCGACCACATCGCCGCCATCGACAACGTCACTCGCAAGTTGATGCAGGAAGGCCAGCGCCCGATCACCGTGGGCCTTTGGTTTGCGCTCGGCCATTCCGCCATCGTCCTGATCGCCGCGACCACCATCGCGCTGGCAGCAGGCACTCTCGATGATTTCGAGGCATTCGGCCGTTCGGGCGGGGTGATCGCGACGATCATTTCCGCCTGCTTCCTGTTCCTGATCGCGATCATGAATCTCGCGATCCTGCGCGGGGTCTGGCAACGCTTCGTCGAGGTACGGCGCGGCGGAACGTACACCGAGGAAGACCTCGACATGCTGCTCGCCGGGCGCGGGCTGATCGCGCGAATCCTGCGCCCCGTGTTCCGGCTGGTGCGCCATGCCTGGCACATGGCGCCGCTCGGTTTCCTGTTCGGCCTCGGTTTCGACACCGCCACCGAAGTCGCCATCCTCGGCCTCTCGGGCGCGCATGCGGCGGACGGCGTTTCCCTGGGGTCGGTGCTGGTGTTCCCGGTGCTGTTCGCGGCGGGCATGGCCCTGCTCGACACCGCCGACGGCGTCATCATGTTGGGGGCTTACGAATGGGCCTTCGTCAAGCCGATCCGCAAGCTCTACTACAACATCGTCATCACCGCTATCTCGGCCATGGTGGCGCTGGTGATCGGCTCCATCCAGACCGCCGTGCTGCTCTCGGAGAAATTCGGGCTGGAGGGCGGCGTGTGGTCCGGGGCGGCCTCGCTTTCGGAGCAATTCAACACGCTGGGCTTCCTGATCGTCGGCCTGTTCGTGGTGTGCTGGTTGCTGAGCTGGGCCGTGTACCGCTGGGGCGGTCTGGACACGGTGGAAGTGCGGTCGGCGGCCAGCCCACCCCGCTGCGACTAGGGCGTAAACGAGCAAGTCTCGCCCCCCACCCGCTTGCGGGAGGGGCCGGGGGTGGGTCTTTTGCCACGCAAGAAAGCCCGGCGGTCATGGGGAATCACCGGGCTTTCCGAACCTTCCGGGACAGAAAGGTTCTATATTTCAGTTCGTTATCAGCACAGCAGCGAGAGGATGTTCTCCTGGCTCTGGTTGGCCTGTGCGAGCATCGCGGTGGACGCCTGCGAGAGGATCTGCGCCTTTGCCATCGCGGTGGTTTCGGCCGAGTAGTCGGCGTCCTCGATACGGCTGCGGGCGTCGGACAAGTTGGTGGTGGTGTTGGTCAGGTTGTTGATCGCCGATTCGAGGCGGTTCTGGCCGGCACCCAGCGAGGCGCGGGTGGCGTTGACGTCCGACAGCGCGGCATCGACGTTGGTAAGCGTGGTCGCCGCCTTCGTGGCGTCGGTCACGTCGAGGGCGGTCGCCGAAACCTTGGTGCCGTCGATCGCCTTGGAGGTCAGCCCGACCTGCTGGCCGCCCTGCGAACCGGTCTGGATGTTGAAGGTGAGGTCGGCGCCGGCGGTGGTCGAGATCAGCGTGTTGCCGTTGAACTTGGCCTGCGTGAAGCTGTCGTTGATCTGCGTGGTCAGCGCCGAGACTTCCTGCTGCATCGCCGCGCGGTCCGAGGTCTGGTAAGTGCCCGAGGCCGACTGGATCGCCAGTTCGCGCACGCGCTGCAGCATGTTGCCGACTTCCGACAGCGTGCCTTCGGCGGTCTGGGCCAGCGAGATGCCGTCGTTGGCGTTGCGGATGCCTTGGCTCATGCCGCGGATCTGCGAGGTCATCGAGGTCGAGATGGCGAGGCCCGCCGCGTCGTCCTTGGCCGAGTTGATGCGCTTGCCGGTCGACAGGCGCTCCATTGCGGTACCAAGGGCCTTGTTGGCCGAATTCGATGCGTTCGAGGCGCGGATCGCGCTGATGTTGGTGTTGATGACTAACATTGTGCGTGTTCCCGTGAAGTGTCCCGTTGGTCCCGGCGGGTGGGTTTCCAGCGCCGCCAGCCCCTAAACCGGCAGGGGGCGAGGAAGTTTAAGTACGGGGTTCAACAAGCGCTTGCGATTCGACTCGTCGTCCCGGACTTGATCCGGGACCGCTGGCCGTGAACCGCCCACATCGCCGCGCGCGGCCTGCGATTGCCTCAAGAAACCCCAACGGTCCCGGATAAAGTCCGGGAC
>NZ_BAAILP010000293.1:0-10932 GCF_054589055.1 Novosphingobium sp. 11B
GCCCGTGGCTTTTTCTGTCCCGGAGAAGGGATGGCTTAGACACCCAATTTCCTACTTCAGAACAGAACCTTACGCTACTCCCGCCAACCCTCCTGACCGCCCCGGTGAATAGGAGAGGCTAGGCCCTCGCTATTAGTTTTGGCAGACGGATCAGATTGTACGCCGCACCGGTCAGCGTGAAGTTCCATTTTACGCGGTCTTGCCCTCGATGCCGGGTCTTGCGCAGGTTTCTGGCTTCCCATCATTCCGGATCACACATGCATCGGACCGTCTCATTTTGCAGCACGGCATGAAACTGAATCGACGCCGGTGACTTGAGGAGACGGGTTCATTTCTCGTTCAAGGTCTGCACATGGTACGCTTGCCGTTTTCCCAAGACCCTGAGTTCGGGCGCGAAGTCGCTGACATCCATTCCATCTTCGAGGCTAGTGGCACAAAACCTCAAAAACAGATGCGTGTGGCACTTGTAGGCAATTTCGTCCCTCGCAAATGCGGTATCGCCACGTTCACGACCGACGTATTTGAGAAGCTTTGCGAATTTCATCGGGAAATCGCGGTGGACGTTTATGCGCTGGATGATTCGGAAAGCCCTCTTGAATATACGGACGTAGCGGACACCATCGCGCGCAGCGATCCGCAGGATTATGCCCGCGTCGCCCGCCGGATCAACGAGTCCGGGGTAGACGCAGTTTGGCTTCAGCACGAGTACGGCATTTTCGGCGGGCGTGACGGCGAGATGGTCATTCAGTTCGTCGATCTGCTGGCCGCACCTTTGGTGCTTACCCTCCACACGGTGCTGGGAGAGCCTTCCGCGCGCCAGGGCCGCATCCTGCGCCATCTCGTGACCCGCGCCTCGCGTATCATGGTGATGTCGCGTCACTCGCGCGACTTGCTTGAGAGTGAATACGGTGCACCGCCAGGCATTCTGGAAGTTATCGACCACGGCGCGCCAGACCGGCCATTCGGCCGCCAGGAAGAATTCAAGTCGATGCTGGGCTTGTCAGGCCGCAAGGTGCTCATGACATTCGGACTGCTTGGCCCCGGCAAGGGGCTGGAACACGCGATCCGCTCCCTCCCCGCGATAGTGGCACGCCACCCCGAGGCGCTCTACCGCATCGTCGGCGCAACCCACCCGAACCTTGTTGCCGAGGAAGGCGAGGCCTATCGCGACAAGCTCATAGCCTTGGCCGAACATCTCGCTGTCGCCGATTACATCATTTGGGACAACCGCTTCCTCGACACGCCTGAATTACTCGACCAATTGGAAGCGTGTGACATTTACCTGACGCCCTATCCGGGGCTGGAGCAATCCACATCCGGAACTCTGAGCTACGCGGTGGCGCTGGGCAAGGCTGTCATCTCAACGCCCTATGTCCATGCGCGCGAACTGCTTGCGCAGGATGTCGGCCGGCTGATCCGCCCGCGCTCGAGCGAAGCCATTGCCGAAGCCGTCAATGCACTGCTCGACTCGCCGGAAGCGATGGCCGCCATGCAACGACGTGCCTACGGCCGCGGGCGCGCCACGATCTGGCCGCAGTTCGCCGAGGCCTCCGCGCGTTTGGTCGCTCGCGCGGTCGCGCCCCAGCGGGCGGCGCCGCCAGCCACCGCCATTCCGGGGCTCGCCGCAGTGCTGGCGATGAGCGACGCGACAGGCATGCTCCAGCATTCGATCGGCGTGGTTCCAGACCGCCGCCACGGCTACTGCCTCGACGACAATGCCCGCGCGCTCATGCTGATGAACGTGGCGCAGGGTCTGTCCGCAGCGGAGCGGATGAAGTGGACGCTCGCCTATGCCGCCTTCGTGCAATTCGCCTGGAACCCCGATCTCGGGCGTTTTCGAAACTTCATGCGGTTCGACCGCAGTTGGTGTGAGGATGAAGGCTCCGAGGACTCGAATGGGCGGGCGATCTGGACACTGGGCGAGACTTATGCGTGCGCACCCGATGACGGCGTCGCTGACTGGGCGCTTCATCTCTACGACGATGTGAACAAGAACATGGCGCCACTGGGATCACCCCGAGCAATCGCTTTTGCCATGCTTGGCGCCTGCGCCGTACTGCGCCGCGATCCGGAGCACCGCGCCTCCCGCGATGCTGCCGCGCGCGGCGGCGACATCCTGATGCGTCTTCTGGGCGAAGGGCGGCGGCCGGACTGGGCGTGGTTCGAAGCCGTGATCGGCTACGACAATCCGCGCCTGCCGCAGGCCCTGATCGAAGCCGGCGCATTGCTGGGGCAGGAACACTGGACCGACGCAGGACTGGAAACGCTGGAATGGATATGTGCCCAGCAGGTCTCGGCGAAGCGCCAGTTCCGGCCAATCGGCTCGGAGAGCTTCCATAAGGAGCACAATTACCTGCCTTTCGACCAGCAGCCGCTGGAAGCACAGGCGGCGATCGAGGCTGCGGGCTCGGCATGGCGCGTAACCGGCAACACATTCTGGCGCGAGCATGCGATGATGGCATGGCGGTGGTTCTTCGGCGACAATGACCGGGGTGCGATCCTTGCTGACATTGCGACGGGGCGTTGCCGGGATGGGGTAACTCCGCGCGGTGCCAACGCGAATTGCGGTGCGGAGTCGATACTGGCCTTTCAGTTGTCGCATTATGCGCTTATGGAGATTGTCCCTCTGTCCACCCCGCTCCCGCGGGAAGGAGGAATGCTTGAACCGGCCTGAGAATGTTTGGTCTGAGCCGCTTCGTATCTTCGAGACGCGTCTGCACGCCGATCCGGCGCGCGTAGTTATACGCCCCTTCCATCTCGGCTGGCAGGCAAAGAATGCGCCCGGAGGTCGGGCGCTGACGCTGGTGGATGACATCGCCGCACTCACCGAAGAGCGCGCCGCACTAGAGTACCAGCGTGTGCTGCGCGACTTCAAGGAACGCCACTGGCAGACCGAAAGGATTTTCGCCTGCCGCTTCGATGAAGTGGCAAGCAACCTTGGCCTCGATCCCTCCCTGTTCTCGGAAACCAAGCAGCGGCTGATCGGCTCGTATTTCTGCCATGAGTATACCTTCGCCGCAGCTGCGCTCATGAATCCGTCGATCGTCCCTTCCCCCGACCAGACAGGACTGCATGGCGGCTGCGTGCGCTTCATCATGAGCCTGCGCGCGGTGGGCGAAGGCCACATCAGCTCGATCGCCTTTCGCGAGGGTATCGCGGAATGCAGTGGCGATTTCCGGCTCTGGCCCCAGGCCGCCTTCGCGACATCGGTGGAACTTGACGAGGAAGACCAGTTCGATGCCGACTGTTCGGTGTCGGTCCACCGCCACACGGAATCGAGCCTGTCCAACACGGTGATCTTCCCGATAACCGAGCAGCAGCGCGGCGGCCTGGAGGATCTGCGCCTGGTGCGCTTCGATCATGGCGGCGGCGATTTCGAATGGGTCGGTACCTACACCGCCTATTCCGGCAGTTCGATCCGGTCGGAATTGCTGCGCACCCGTGATTTCCAGCGTTTCGATCTCGAACCGATCCGGGGGGAGGCGGGCCGCAACAAGGGCATGGCCCTGTTCCCTGAGAAGATCGACGGACAATTCGCCATGGTCGGGCGGCAGGACGGCAAGAACCTGTTCCTGCTCAAATCGGACACCATCGATACGTGGGACGACGAGGGCGTGTTGCTGATGGAGCCCAAGTACCCCTGGGAATTCATCCAGATCGGCAATTGCGGCAGCCCGATCCCGATCGATGAAGGCTGGCTGATGTTCACGCACGGAGTCGGCGCCATGCGCAAGTATGCCCTCGGCTGTGCGCTGCTCGATCGTAGCGACCCCAGTAAGGTGCTCGCTCGTACGCCCGAGCCGGTGCTCACGGCGGAAAATGCGGACCGTTCGGGTTACGTGCCCAATGTCATCTACACCTGCGGCGCGCTCAAGGTCGAGGATCGGTTGCTAATACCCTATGGAATATCCGACAGTACCGTGGGCTTTGCGACCTGTTCGATAGGATCCCTGCTTGCGATGATGGAGTAAACCGGGAAACAGGCGAGGACGTTGTTCGAAAAGGCGAACTTCAAGTAATCGGTGGGCCGATACAGCGCTAGTGCGAACCAACTGGGACGATTGGTAGCATCGCTTAATGGGGAATGTCGGCCATCCAATATTCAACCGAAATCGGCGGGTCGAAGATCCCAAATTCAGTCGTGCAGGTCGATGGGAGCGAGGACCTGCTGAATGGCAGGTTCTGGGAAAAACATCTGCGAGACAAAACGACTTGAACGGGCGCAAGCCGTTATCCTGCCGTCGACTCTTGTCGGCCGCTCAACGCCGAAATTTCGCTCACCAAATGCGGACCGGCAGCATTCAATCCCGCGCACGTAGAAGCGGCCGATTACGGAATTCCAGCTTACCGGCGCGGAACAGTTGCTCGGCGGCCTTTAGGCATGGCGTGTTGGCGCGAATGCGAAGCTAGATGCCGGCCAGTATGTTGTTTGAGAAGCGCCGATGCTGATGCGTTTGAGTGGAATTTGAGACGAAAGGTATGATCAGGTGCTATAGCGAAGACAGCGCCGCAGCCAGATCGTCCTTGCGAAACGGTTTGGTCAGCCGCGGACGTTCGGCATCGATACCTTCAAGGTCCGCATACCCAGATGCCAGCAAGACGGGTACTTCTGGACGTGTGGATTGCACATTCTGGGCCAGTTCGAGCCCGCTCATTCCCGGCATCAGGTGATCGGTGATGAGGACATCGATATGCTGTCCTGATGCCATGATCTGCAAGGCTTCCTCTGCTGAACTGACTTCAATGGTCTCGTAACCGAGGTCCGAGAGCATGTCGGCCGTGCTCATCCGGACCAACGCTTCGTCGTCAACGAGAAGGGCAGTGCCCAGTCGTGGGGCGTACGGGATAATCGGAGGCGGTATCGCGTGCTCTTCGGCCTTTTGTTCGCTGAGCGGGAGCCATAACCGCATGTTCGTGCCGAGCCCGAGATGACTCTCGATCGTGAGCGCGCCGCCTAACTGGGAAGCCAGTCCGTGCACCATGGATAATCCCAGTCCCGTACCCTTGCCGATACCCTTGGTGGAAAAGAACGGCTCGATGGCACGGGCTATCGTGGCTTCGTCCATGCCGGTGCCGGTATCGGCTACCGAAAGACAGACGTACCTGCCTGGCACCAGCCGTGACCGGTGCCCCGAACCCACGTTTGCCACCGAAGCCGAGATACGTAGCGTGCCTCCCTCCGGCATGGCATCGCGGGCATTCACGGCGAGGTTGAGGACCGCCATTTCCAGCTGGTTTGGATCCGCCTTGGCGGGCGGGATGTCAGCGGGACTCTCGACGACAACCTTGATCTGCGGCCCGGTCGTGCTTTCGATGAGTTCGCCCATGTCCGCGACCAGTTTCGCAATATCTACCGCTGTGGATTGCAGCGGCTGACGCCGCGCGAAAGCGAGCAGGCGCTGCACGAGAATCCTTGCGCGTTCCGCCGATTGTGCCGCGCCGGCAATAAGGCGCTTTTCGCGCTCCCCGCCCACGTCTCTTCGCTGCAATAGATCGAGTGCACCTACGATCGGGGTGAGAAGATTGTTGAAGTCATGAGCAACGCCGCCGGTAAGCTGGCCCATGGCTTCCATTTTCTGGCTCTGACGAAGCGCTTCATGTGCTTCCTCCCGCTCGGTGACAGCTTCGGCAACCCGGGCCTCCAGCGTGGCGTTGAGGTCGCGAAGCGCAATCTCGGCCTGCTTGCGCGCGGTGATGTCCAGCGCTGTCCCGGCGACGCGCAAGCAGCGCCCGCTTGCATCGAATAGACCCCGGCCCTTTGCTGCAACCCAGCGTTCGACGCCGTCCTCCTTGCCGATGGTGCGGTAATCGACATCGTACAATGCACGAAGATCGGGATCGGCAGCGGCAAGGTAAGCTGCGATGGTCGCGTCGCGGTCTTCCGGATGAAGCCCGCCGTAGAAATCGTTCATGCTCACCGGCACATCCGCGGATATCCCGAACATAGCCTTTGTCCTGGCCGGCCAGATCAAGCGGTCGCTGATGACATCGACATCCCAGAAGCCAATTTCTGCGTTCTCGACGGCCAGACGCAATCGCTCTTCGCTTTCCTTGAGACGCGCTTCGGCGCCGACACGCTCGACATGCGCCCAGCACCGTTCGACAGTCTCCTTGACGAGCGCGATTTCCGATGCGGTCCAGTGACGAGGTTCATTCTGATGGATCGCCATCATGGCCACCAGTGAGCCATTCTTGACGAGCGGACAGCACACGATTGCATTGATGCCGATCGCCTGAAACATCTCCCGGCCCTCACCGGCATCCAGTTCTTCCGCCACGTCACTTACGACGAGGGTATTTCCCTCACGCATGTCGGCGGCTGCGCGTGGACCGAACAGATCGAGGCTGTAGACGCCGGCGGAGCTTACGATGTCGCTTGCCGTGTAGTCGCTGCGAATCCAGAATCGATCAGCATCGGTGTCGACGTCCGCATAGGCGCATCGCGACGCCGCCAGCTTGCGCCCCAGCATCTCGGTCGCTGCTCGCATGGCGTCCGATGCGTCTCCTGCGCGGAACAGACGTTCCTCGATTTCTCCGAAGAACCGTAGTCGCGCTTCACTTTCGCGTAGCGTCGCTTCGGCTTCATGTTCACGCGTACGGTCGCGGAATATCTTGACGAATCCTGCCTCACCGCCTGCCAGAGGCATGGTGAGGCCGGATCCCCAGAACCGCGAGCCGTCCTTGCGGACGTGCCATCGCTCGTTGACAGCGCGCCCGTCATCAACGGCGCGCTCCATCTCCTTGGCAGGCTCGCCACTTCCCGTGTCTTCTGTCGGGAAGAACATAGCGCCCGAATGGCCAAGTGCCTCGTGCTCTGCGTAACCCAAGAGCCGAGTGGCGCCACTGTTCCAGCCCGTGATCGTACCTGCAAGATCAAGCGTCACGATGGCGAAGTCTTCCGCCCCTTCTACGATCTGGCGGTAGCGCGCCTCGCTCGTCCGCAACTCGAGTTCGGTCAGGGCGCGGGCGATGACGATTCCCGCGGTGCGCACGACGAAGCCGACGATCTCCAGATCTTTTTCGACCGGAGCGCAGGTTTCGCGGTGATAAAGGGCAAGCGTACCTAGGACGTTGCCCTGGGTGGATCGGATCGGGAATGACCAGCAGGCAAGCAGGCCGTGCGCCAGCGCCAATTCCCGGTACTCGGACCATAGCGGGTCCGTTGCGATGTCGATGACGAACACCGGTTCCTTGCGGTATGCGGCGCTCCCGCATGAGCCAACGGCGGGACCTATCGCGATACCGTCGATCGCTTCGTTATAGGCATCGGGCAAGTTGGGGGCAGCGCCGTGCCTCAGCCGCTGGCTTTCCTGGTCAATCAGAAGGATCGAGGCGATGACCCCCGACGAGGACAACTCTTCGACCTCGCGCACGAGAGCCTCAAGGGTCACCGCAAGCGGTGCTTGGGCGACCGCGAGTTCGAGCACCCGGTTCTGAGCATCCGCCAGTGCAGCAGCATCGCGAACTTCGTATTGCCGAGCCCGGGCTTTCAGCGACGAGCGGATTGCGCCAAGCATCGCTTCGGCATGCAAGGGTCGCTCGAGCAGGACGACGTTGCCAAGCTCCGCCAGGCGCGCCGTTGCGGCGACTGTGCGCGGCGAGCGCGAACCGTTGGCAAGCACGACGAAGGGAACGTCCGACCATTTCGGTTGCCCGGCCACCCAGGTTGCCAGTTGGGACGGAATTGGTGCTGCAAGAGCTTCTTCGGTGAGAAGAACAGTCCCAGCCCCTTCCAGCAGCCGCTCGATAAGGTCCTGCTGGTCGGAGCAGATGTGCGATGGAATCGCGTTACGGGCAAGGAGGTCGGCAGCGATGGCCGCATCACGCCCGCGCGGCGCCAGGATCAAAACACGGAGGTTCATCCTAGCCGTTCGGCAACTCGCCATCCGGTTGAGCAGCCATCAGATTTCTTCCTTCACCTAAAAACGTGGGCACGCCGGTCAGAACGCCCTGGAATTGACGGAGCGGCTCACCCAATTGCAAGCCGTCCTCACTGATCTGAAACTCCCGGATCGTTCTTTCGTGCCGTGCCGTTCGCGTCTTGATCACAGATATGGCCTGACGAACTTCTCCGTGTGCCTCGAAATACCGAAGTTGAACCACGGTGTCCGACAGGTAGCTGAGATCGACATCCGAACGGACGTCTCCCGTCACGCCATGAAGGCCAAGGATGAGGAGGCTCGCCACACCTTTCTGACCGAGGTAGGTCAACATCTCGTGCATCTGCAGAACGAGGAATTGCTCGTTTGGCATCGATTGGAGATAGGCGTTGAGGCTGTCGATCACGACAATGCGGGCGCCGTGGCTTTCCACGGCGCTGCGAACCGAGGCTGCGAATTCGCCAGGCGACATCTCCGCCGGATCGATGGCGCGCATCAGCAGTTGCCCGCTTGTCAGATAGGGCTGCAAATCCATGCCAAGCGCCTTGCTGCGGACCATCAGCGTGGGCATGCGTTCGTCAAACAAGAAGTAAGCCGCGTTCTCGCCGCGCTCGAGAGCCGCGACCATGCATTGGACCGAAGTGGTCGTCTTGCCGACCCCGGCCGGTCCCGTCAGCAGAGTGGCCGTCCCGGGTACGAGCCCGCCGCCCAGCAAGGCGTCCAGTTCGGGTGAGCCGGTCGTGATCGCCGCAGCGTTGTCGGCAGTGTCGTGCTCCGATGCGACGAGACGCGGGTAAACTCGCAGTCCGCCGCGCTCGATCTCGAAATCGTGATAGCCGCCCCGGAAGGCCAGACCGCGCATCTTCACGACATGAAGGCGTCGGCGCTGCGCGCCGAAGCTGGCGAGCGTCTGATCGAGCGAGATGACGCCGTGGGCAATGCTGTGGAGTTGAAGGTCGCTCCCCGAGGCACCTTTGTCATCCAGAAACAGGACGGTACATTCCCGGGTCGAGAAGAAATGTTTCAGCGCCAGGATCTGGCGCCGGTATCGGATGGGGCTTTGGGCGAGCAGCCTCAGTTCCGAAAGGCTGTCCAGCACCACGCGTGCAGGCCGCAACTCGTCGACCTTGGCCATAATGCTGCGAACCGTTTCCCCCAGTTCGACTTCACTCGGATGCAGAAGGGTCTGCTCCTGATCTTCGCTGAACCCATCGGCGGGAACCATCTCGAACAGGTGCAGACTGTCGAGAGACCAGCCGTGGGATGCGCCAACCGCCCGAAGCTCCACCTCGGTCTCGGCTAGCGTTATGTAAAGGCAGGATGCCCCCGCGGCCGCACCACTCAGCAAAAATCCGAGACCAAGCGTCGTCTTGCCCGTGCCCGGTGTTCCCTCGATCAGGTACATACGATCCAGGGTAAGGCCACCGTTCAGAATATCGTCGAGCCCGACTATGCCGGTAGAGGCCGTCCTGAGTGTCGGATCGTTGGCAGGCAATGGCGTTTCCTCGTTTGGATTAAGAGTCTGTTGGCAAAGGCAGACCGGAAGGGTGATCCGCTGCCTACCGGCATGACGAACAAGGACAAACAACCTGAACGCCCCAAAGCACAAAGTGTATCGGGTCGGCTATAATCAACCGTGCTCGACCACCTTGCTGCGTTCCCGACGTCCTGTCCTAGCATGCGTAGAAACGTCCAAGTTCATTCTCGTTCCCGCTGCCAACCGCGATTGCGCATGGTTCACACTCCGTACCGTCAGGAGCAAGTCTTGTCCGAAGCGCAGATCGATCAAAATTTCCAGAACCGGGATAGGGTCACTTACACCCGCAAGGTGGGGCTCAGGCTTCGCTTACACTAAGATGGGCCCTGCCCATCGGAGCCGGCCCAACGCAGACACTCGGCTTTCATTTCGAAACTCCAAAGTGCCGACCGTCAGCTATATCTCGCGGCTGTCGCTCGGAGTTGTGCAATAGCGCCATCGGCAGGAACCGCTCCCTGTGACGGCAGCGAAGCTTGGTTCTCTAGCGTATGATCCGCAACATTCTCTCTGTCCCGATTTCGCACCCGATTTGTCTCGCCAAGGGAGGCATGAGATGCGGACGGTTCGCAATGCTCGGGGAGCGAACCCTATGTTGCAGGCGACGACGAGCAGCGAGTGCTGTCGATCCAGTCTTTGGCGCTCTCCAAGCGCGTCATTGCCCCTGTAACGAAGCGGATCACAGCTGGGCAAGTATCGTCGCCCCGCATCGGATCGCACTACGCCTCGCCCTCAAATCGCCATAGCCATCTGCGGCGTTGCCCTTAACCGCCCCACGTCGCGGACAGGCGGGGCGCCGAAGAGGCGACGGTATTCGCGGCTGAACTGGGAGGGGCTGTCATAGCCAACGCGGAAGCCCGCCTCTGCCGCATCAAGGCGGTCGGCCAACATCAGCGCCCGCGCTTCCTGCAACCGCAACTGCTTTTGATATTGCAGCGGAGTCATGGCGGTGGCCCGGCGAAAATGATCATGGAAGCTCGACAGGCTCATGCCGGCAAGGGCGGCAAGGTGTGGTCCGCTGAATGGTTCGCGGAAATGGGTCTTGAGCCAGGCGATCGATTTGGCCAGCTGGCTGGTGCGGCTTTCGCCGCTAGCTATCGCGCGCAGGATGCCCGCGCCCGGCCCGGTCATCAGCCGCACCAGCAATTCCCGCTCGATGAGCGGCGCGAGCAGCGGCGCGTTCGCCGGATCGCCGAGCAGCGCCGTCAGCCGCGCCGCCGCGTCAATCAGTTCAGGTGTCATCGGGTGCAGCGTCATCCCGCCCCTCTCCTCCGTGCCCGCCGGCAGAGGCGGCAGGGTTAACGCGATCTCCGACAACAGGGCGGGGTCGAGATAGAGGCAGAAGCAGAGATAAGGCGCGTCCGCGCTCGCCTGCGTCACAGCGCCTGTGATGGGCAGATCGAGTGAGGCGACGAGATAGCTGGCAGGGCCATAGTCGATCACCGCATCGCCCAGCAGCACGCGCTTGCTGCCCTGCGCGATGATGCACAGCGCCGGACGCTGGACCATATGCACCGG